>CAYWTT010000017.1:0-19533 GCA_964461245.1 uncultured Prolixibacteraceae bacterium
AGCTTATAACAGAGGGACTCTTCCGGGGATCGATGCAGTTGCGGTCAGGGAACTTCTCAATACCACTGGGAGATATGGCGTTGTCGACAAGAATATCGTTGGAGGAAATGGTTGGCTGACAAATTGGAAGTGCCTGCATGAACCCTTTTTTGCTCAAATCGGGATGGTGGTCAATGATAAATATTATACACAAAATTTATCTTCCACACTCGATCAGGAAAGAGATTTAGCCATTGAAAAAGAGGGAAGGGTATTGGCACGGTGGCATGACCGACCGGAAGCAACAAACAGCAACTACAATTACCTAACAGGTTACTATGATGCCCCATGGGGATATACCATTGATGCACAGCCTGGTCAAATCATCAATGCTGCCGAACAATTTTCCCAGAACGGGGACGTTGCCTGGTTGAAATCTCATAAGCAAAGCTGTGAAAGTGTCCTAAACTGGCTTATCAAAAGAGATTCCAACCATAACGGCATTTTTGAAATGCTGAATAATGATACACGGGAAAAAAAGTGCAGCGATTGGATTGATGTGGTTTGGGCAAGCTTCGAGAATGCCTTTGTGAATGCCCAGATGTATGAAGCGCTGAATCTTTGGGCTGATTGTGAAACCATTCTGGAAGACAATGAAAAGGCCGGTTACTACTCAATGGTCGCCCAACGGTTGAAAGATGCTTTCAATAAACCGATTCAGGAAGGTGGATTCTGGTATCCTGATAAAAAGCAGTACATCTACTGGAGGGACAAAGATGGTTCGGTACATGGCGATAATCTGGTTACTCCCGTCAACTTTGCAGCAATAGCTTTTGGTATTTGTGACAATCCCCAACGGATCAAAGATATTTTGGATCAGATTGAAGCCAAAACCAACGCTGAAAACCTGTTTCATTGGCCACTTTGTTTTGAATCTTTCAAACAGGAAGAAGTGCATTCTGTTAACTGGCCCTTTCCAAATTATGAAAATGGGGATATATTTCCAACCTGGGGCTATCTGGGGATCAGGTCTTACGCCAAATATGATAAGGAAACAGCACTCAGGTATATCAAGAATATTCTTCTTCAGTATAATAAAGATGGGCTTTCATCTCAACGATACAGCCGTATTACACAGAAAGGACTGGGTGATGATATTTTGTCAGGCATATGCACAACTATAACCGCTTTATACAGAGACATATACGGAATAAGACCCAAGTGGAACGGGATGGGGTTAGAACCACACATGCTGAAAGAGCTCAATGGGACAAAATTCAGCTATTCCCTTCGTGATACGATCTATCACATAAGCCTTAGTGACGAAAACTACCAGATAGCAACTGACGATTTCATCATCCAAAGCAACAGCAGTTTCGGCGTGAATAGGAATGGGAAAACCCTTCGTTACTTTCCTGAAAATCAAAATATACCTGCACTGGTGGTGACGGGCTCAACTTGGCCGGTCAATATGGAAGTAAATGAATGGAATGGAACAACACATCGCTGGACAATTAATAGTAAAGGATATTATAAATTTTCATTAGCGGGATTAAAACCTGGTTTGTCATACAGGCTGATGGTAGATGGAAATAATAAAAAAATCTATAGGGCAGATAATCAGGGGATTGTAGAATTTAAACACCAATGCCAAATCCCGACACTTTTTAATCTGACAGAGTAATTATCCCCGAACGCCAATGTCAGGTCGATCATGGGTTGACAGGACATGATTTGAATCTTGCAATTTGACCTCCGCTGAGCATCTTCTTTTTGGAAAGATATAAAAAAGTGCACCTCTCCTCAAGGAAATTGAGTACAACGCAAAATGAGTTGATTCCAATTTGTTGTACATTTAACCTCTGATCAATACCTGAGTAGTAACAAAAACTAAAATCACAAAATTATGGACATATCCAGAAGATCGTTTACAAAAGTTGCCGGATTGGCAACCTTTGGCACCATTATCTCCTCCAAATCAGTATGGGCATCCAACAGCAACACCCTGAAGGTAGGTTTAATCGGGTGCGGAGGTCGTGGCACAGGCGCCGCCGAACAGGCGCTTAACGCGGATCCCAACGTGGTGCTTTCGGCCATGGCCGATGCTTTTGCCGATCGCATGCAGGAATCTTACAACACATTGAAAGAGAAATTCAGCGACAAAGTGCAGGTTGCTGAAAATAAAAAATTCATCGGACTGGATGCTTTCCAGAAGCTCATCGATTCCGATGTCGATGTGGTTTTGCTGGCTTCTCCTCCTGCTTTTCGTCCTGAACACCTGGAAGCGGCAGTAAATGCAGGCAAACATATATTCTGTGAAAAACCGTTTGCCGTCGATGCCCCTGGTTTGCGCCGGGTAATGATGACTGCCAGAAAAGCACAGGAGAAACAAATCTCGCTGGTTTCAGGTTTCTGCTGGCGTTATCACATCCCGAAACGCGAAACTTTCAGCCGTGTGATTAACGGACAGATTGGAGAAATACTATCGGCTGAGGCTACTTACAACACAGGTGAACTGTGGTATAAAGAACGACAGAAAGGCTGGTCGGACATGGAATATAAACTACGGAACTGGCTTTACTACAATTGGCTTTCGGGTGACCATATCATCGAACAGGCCATCCACAGCATCGATATGCTTTCATGGGCATTGGGAGATCAAGCTCCTGTAAAAGTGACCGGTACCGGGGGAAGACAAAAAAGGACAGACGAAAAGTTTGGGAATATATTCGACCATTTCGGGATAACCTATGAATACGCCAACGGAACAAAGGCTTACTTTTTCTGCCGCCAACAGTCGGGGACAACTCCTTCCTATGCCGTTGAACTTACCGGAACCGAGGGTAAATGTTTGGTTGACTGTCGTACCGGTCTTCATGAAATTAAAGGTAAAAATCCTTGGAAATACGACGATGACACGAAATTCACAGATGAAAATGCCTACAAAAAATCGAAGGTGAAAAATATGTACCAGCAGGAACACGACGAATTGTTCGCTTCCATCCGCGAAAAGAAACCGATCAACGACGGCGAATGGATGACACGCTCCAATTTACTGGCTATGGCCGGAAGGATGGCAGGTTATACCGGCGAGACCATTTCCTATGAACAGGCGCTTTCTTCCATGGAAGTACTTTTCCCGGAAAATATTACGCTTCATACCAAATATGATCTTCCGGTTGCCATACCAGGCATTACAAAATTTAAATAATGGACGGTCATGAACAGGAAAAACTTTATCAGATCGGCGACGCTGATAGCAGGTGCCACAGCCATGACCGCAACTTATATCCCGGCTTCGGCAGCTCAGGTCAAACCGGCCACAAAAGTGATGCTGAAAAAGAGCCTTGGCCTTGGAATGATCAGGGAGGACCTGACGCTGGCAGACAAATTCAAGCTGGTAAAGGATTTGGGATTTGACGGGTTGGAGCTGAACAGTCCGACCGACATGGACAAAAACGAAATCCTTGAGGCAAAAGTAAAATCAGGGATTGAACTTCCGAGTGTAGTGAACAAGGACCACTGGTCGAAACCGCTTACCGATCCCGACCCGGCTGTGAGGCAGCAATGTATCCGGTCGGTTGCCCGGTCACTGCAGGAAGTAAAGGATTTTGGCGGGGATACGGTTTTGGTTGTTCCGGGTGTGGTCAACGAAAAGGTGAGTTATGAACAGGCCTACAATACCGCAATCAACTCAGTCCGTGAACTGATCCCGTATGCCGAAGAGACCGGGATGCAGATCGCACTGGAGAATGTCTGGAACAACTTTCTGCTGAGTCCGGTTGAAGCCAAACGGTTTATCGATGAAATAAACCACCCGCTTGTAGGCTGGTATTTCGATGTCGGCAACATCCTTCGTTACGGCTGGCCCGAACACTGGATTAAAACGCTCCATTCGCGCATTATGAAATTCCACATCAAGGAGTTCAGCCGCGAGCTGATGAATACCAAAGGATTACGTGAAGGTTTTAATGTCAATCTCCTGGAAGGCGATAACAACTGGCCCGAGGTAATGAAAGCGATCAGCGAAATAAATCACAAGGGTGGCTGGCTCACCGCCGAAGTCAACGGCGGCGACCGGACCCGTCTGAAAGACATTTCAGAACGAATGGATAAAATTATTGCCTTGCTTTAATTTTTGGAATTTATAATATTATATATGACAGTGTCCGTTTCATTTACGAATGGTCACTGTCATTTTTATACCATTGTTTCCCATTCTTATCATAGTTATATTTATCATAACACCTTGCAGATTCCACCACCTCCCCGTTTTGCTCCCATTTTTCCCGGGTCGGGTAGCATATTAATCAGGACCCGCTTTACCGGTTTGCTTTAGCATTTGACAGGAAAAAACCTGCCTTTCACCGACTTTCCCCGCCAGCCGGGATTACCAGCGCAACGGTTTTTAATTGACCATCGTCTGTTATACGATCAGAATATGTGTGATTCAAAATGCTGAAAATATAATAGCTATGAAAAAGATGCTTTTCATTTTTTGGTCAATTATCCCGCTGTCGGTCTTTGCAGACGAAGTCGTTTTCAGTAAATCCTATGGCGGTTCCGAAAACGATTTTGCTTATTCAATCGGGCAAACTTCTGACGGGGGATTTATTGTTTGCGGACAGACTGATTCTTACGGTAATGGGAAGGAACATAGTCCGGATATGTGGATCATTAAACTCGATGAGAAGGGGACCAAAGTCTGGGACAAAACTTTTGGCGGTATGGAAGGTGATGTGGCTTACTCTGTCCGGCAGACCAATGACCTGGGTTATGTGATAGCCGGAACCACGTCGTCATTTGGTAAAGGTTATCCTTCCATGTGGATCATTAAACTGGATGCAAAAGGAGACTCCCTGTGGTCGGTATTGTTTGAAGGAAGTATTGTTTCCTCTGCTCATTCAGTTGGATTAACCGGAGAAGGCGGATATATTGTCGCAGGAAAGGGGAAGGAGAACATTCTCAAACTCGATAAAAACGGGAACAAGGAATGGGGACAACATTACGGCTGGATTATCTATTCCGTGGAACAAACCCGGGATGGCGGTTATATTGCAGCTGGCGACTCGGTGTACAAACAGTTGGAATGGGATTATCTTCCTTCACTTTACATTATCAAACTGGATAAAAACGGGAATAAGGAATGGAGTAATCCTTTGGGTAACAATTTCCTGGGAAGCGTGTTTGACATTCATCAAACTTCCGACGGAGGCTACATTCTTTCTGGTGACAGCATAGCTAAAAAGTCAGAATATGATCATTCCCATCACGCCATGTCGGTAAAACTAGACAGATCGGGTGAGGTAAGATGGAAATATTTTGGAAGTGAGTATTCCGGAGCCGAGAATATCAGCCAAACGGCTGATGGCGCTTATATTATGGCGGGGAACACAATAGACAACGAACATGGATTGAATATTTTAATCGTCCGGCTTGATCAAAACGGGAAAGAGAACTGGACCAGATCATACGGAAATCTCATGCAATGGGAATATGCTTCATCCATCCAGCCGGCTTCCGATGGCGGATATGTTGTCGCCGGTCAAACTGAGTCATTTGGTGCCGGAAAATATGACTGGTGGATATTAAAACTCGATGGAAACGGGAATTTAGAACCTACCGGAACCTTTGATCCCGTGGAATCCGGTTCGCATGTACCGGCAATTTCCTGTATTTATCCCAATCCTTTTAAGAAATCCACTACCCTGGTTTTGAATCTGCCGGAGCCAGGCTTCGTCAGGTTGACAGTTTACGACATCTTCGGGAAAAAAAAGGAGACCCTTTTCGAAGGCAATCTCCCGCCAGGAGAAACAAAAATGCATTGGACTCCTGAAAACCAGGCAGACGGGGTATATATCTGTCACTTATACCATGGGGATTATGTTGAAACCCAAAGAATAGTCATGCTGAAATAATCAGTTCCGAAAAATCGTTGGAAGATCTGGTCATCCACCGCATTCACTGTGATTATATAGGTGAAGCAATCCTTTTAAGAAAGTCCCCTGTTCCGACAAGTGAGAATGAAAGTGTGATTTCCTACCGGTTACAGATCAAAGTCACCGGTATAAGAATCGGTATAGGAAGGAGCCACTTTTACATGATATTTACTAGCCCAGGTTTTCATCTGGGTACAGGCATATTGGCAATCGGGTTCCAAATAGACATATCCCTGTGTATCAAAACCAAGCATCTGGTAATAAGTAAATACCCCATTTTTCATGGTCGCATCCCCATCGTATGAATAGGTGGTTTTACTTGATGCCACCGCAATCACCCTGCCTGTTTTATTCAGATCGGTGGCCATGGCCCCAATCTGGCAGGCATCAAAACAAAACATCATCTTGGTGCTGGCAGCATTGGCAAACTTGGTTTTAAACCACGCACTGCTGATATAGTACAGGTCGGTGGTGACAATATTCCCTTTGCTCCCGTGTCCCGAATAGCAGAAGGCGATTTCGCTCCCTGCCACAGCCTGACCGGCAAGTGTGTTTATGGCTGCTTCAATGTTGTCTTTGGTCGCGTTCAAATCCAAAAGTGAAGTTACTGTATAGCCTTCGGCCATCAAACGGGCTTTCCAGTCATTGGCATCGTCATCACAATACTCAAGGTCATTGGCAGTACCACTGTAATTTGATATTCCTACCACCAGAGCATATTTACCTGCTGCCTGAGCGCTTTTAAGCAACTCCACCGGCTGGACATCCTTTCCGGTCACCTTATAAAGGGCAATCACTTCAGGAGGCCGGTTATCCAGCGTGGCGAAATCAGGCCGCACACTCCAGGTGTTCTGTTCAGGATCAACAACCAGTTCATCGTCTTTGGAACAACTTTGCAGAATAGATACTGCCATCAGGGCAACAAAAACTATTCCGATCCATTTTTGTGTCTTCATAGGTGATTTTTTTATCTGAAATTAACGTGATGGTTTAATTATTTTTTAACAAATTTAAACATTTAATGAACATAAAGATCTGAATCGGTGGTTTTTTTATGAATTTCAGGTCAGTTGATGCAAAACAGCCAATATTCTGCCGGCTTTTTCTTCAATTTCCCCCACCTCCTTTTTCAAACCCGCCACAAATTTATTGCCTTCATAGGTTCCCCTGACCGTTTCAAAATCCAGATCTCGGACCGCATCGTCCCCATCCGTTCCGTATCCGCGCCTGCTTGCCGCGTCAAACTCCTTTTCGGCATCCCTGAGGATCATGTGATTCAGTTTTATTGCATTGTTCTTCCAGTCCGTAACAATCCGCACCAGATCATCAGCATCCAAACGGTCTGTTTCTTTCCCAGTTGTCTGCTTTATCAGCTCCGCGCACCACTCCCATACATACCTGTCATAGTTGCTGTAAATTTCAGAGAGGCATCCGGACAGTTCATCCAGGGTACGGACTCTGCCCGTTTTGACCTGAATGATCAGCTCCCCGATTTTTGCTGCAGGGGAAAACATCCCGCATACATCGCACCACTTTCCGGCCCCTTCACTACCCTTTGTGAAGAGTATTTTCCTTATTTCCGTGATCGGAATACCGGGCGTAATCCCTTCGATTAACCTGACGATTTCCTGCCCGACGAATATTTTCAGGACGATCTCATAGTATTTTCGGGCTGTAATCAGAAGAAGGCGATGGATGGTCAGTCCCTTGAAATTCACCCAATCCTGTGTTTTTGGCGTTTTTCCCGCCAGTTCGTTCAGAATGTCCATGCCGCCCAGAATTCGTCCCATGAGGTAAGGATTGAATAAACGGTAATGGATCAGATCCAGTTTTTCGGGATCGCTTCTCCGGTCACGGGCAGGCCACTTTTCGCAATCCCTACGGGTACCCACGGTGAACAGGTTCATAGCCGGAGTGAGCTCACTTCTCCCTTTCTCCTCGGTAATATAAGAGAAGGGGAAATCGGAAGAATCAAAATTGGAATAGTGTTTACCCATCACCACGGAAAAGGCTCCCACCCTGCAGGGCAGCATAAGGTAAGCAAAAGAGCCGGTTTTGGATCCCCTCTCCCAGATACCTTGGTGAACCGGTCCCAGTTTATACATGTGATTGCTCTGGTTGGTGCCGCTGCCTGCATTGAAAAAAGAAAAGAGACTGGCAATCATCAGGGTTGATTTATGGTGGGTCACGGTATACGGCCCGGCAAACAGGCTGCATGCCTCCCCGTGGAAAGCCTCACAGTTAGCAAAAAACAGGCAGTTTTCAGCTGAAAACTGCTTTCCCATTTTCACCCCTTGTCCAATGAAACTGTTTTCGATGAGGACGGATCCGTCAACAGACGATCCGGACAAGACGATGAAATTCCGGGCCGTCACCCCTTCGCCCACATAAACGGGTGCTTCTTTCCGGCTCACCATCGTACCCTCTTCCAGCAAACAGGCGCCGGAAACCGTGGCAAACGCTCCGACAGCCACATTCCGGATGACAGGAGTATTCCGGATCCGTGAGCCGGTTTCTATCCTGCCATATTCCGCCCGCTTCGTTTTGATATAACGCCCGATCAGTCCAAGCAGTTTATCCGTAAAATCCTTGTCGTGCCGATATAAGACGGCCAGGTAAGCGATCTGGGCAGACAACCTGTCAAAAAGAGGAACTTCCCTTCCCCCACCTTCATTCAGTGTTACAATTTCAATCCCGTTTCCAAAGGTCGTACTGCCGATTACCACCAGAGAACCCACATTCTCGATAACCACATTCTCTTCAATGTGATAGTTGACGAGGTAACTGATCCCTGACAAACAGACATTTCCTGCAACCTCACAGTTCTCTATGGAGCAGTTAAAGATGCCCTGTTTTTTCATGATGCCTTTTTCCGATTCTATGATCCCGGAAAAGACACCCAACCTGACGGAACCTTCAAAAGAGCTGTTCAGAATGTGATCGGCGACAAATCCGTCATTCACCTTTATCCGTGACCAATCCCCGCAACGGCAATGCTGACGCTGTAATTGGGTTATCTCGCTGTCCGTTAAATTCCTGTAGAACATGGACCCTCCTTCCAAATTAAGATTGAATGTCACGTTATACTAAATGAAGAACCGCTACTTCTGTGAAGTACGTTTCAATCCCCGTTGATGTACAATTCCAGCCAATGAAAGTGCAGCTGTTTCTCCTTCGTCATCCCGGATCAGGATGTAATCCCGGCCGTAAACCTACGGAAGTGCATTGTCGTGAATACGTTCGATATCCTTGAAGTAGTTGTATGTTTCCACTTGCAGTTCCATAGTGGCAGGTTCGTCGCATACGATAATGCCATGTTGGTGCATTTGAAGTGCTGAAGCTGTCCACATATGGCTTACACTGCCTTCCACCACTTCGCGCAACGCGCGGGCCTTGTTGAATCCCGTGCAGATAATGATCACCTCCCTGGCGTCCATTACGGTTCCCACACCTACCGTTAAAGCCTGCATGGGTACCTTGGACAAATCACCGCCAAAGAAACGGGAATTGGCCAGAATGGTGTCATAACTCAGCGTTTTGATCCGGGTGCGTGAACTGAGGGACGATCCGGGTTCATTGAAAGCAATGTGGCCATCGGGTCCGATGCCGCCCAGAAAAAGATCTACACCCCCCAGCTGTTTGATTTTCTCTTCATACTTTTCGCACTCTTTTTCCAGATCAGCCGCCAGTCCGTTCAAAATATTAATATTTTCCCTCGGGATATCCAAGTGATCAAACAGATTGCTGAACATAAAATAGTGGTAGCTTTCCGGATGATCTTCAGGTAGCCCGACATATTCATCCATATTGAATGTAATGACATTCTTAAATGAAATTTCCCCTGCCTGGTGTCTTCTGATGATCTCTCTATAGGCCGGAATGGGAGATGATCCGGTAGGCAATCCCAGGATGAAGGGTTTCACTTTTGTCGGTGCGGCCTTTTTTATCTTTTCGATTATATACGAAGCCACCCAGGTCCCGACCTCTTCCTTGTCTTTCTTGATGATGATTCTCATAACCTCTTCTTTTTTAAAGTGAATTGCTTTTTGAATTTGATATGCTATTTCTCATCTGATGCGCTGAGCAAAATCCGGGCATCGGTCACAAAACATCCCTTGTGTTCCTCCATCACGATCAGAGGATTAATATCCAGCTCTTTTATCTGAGGGCAATCTAGAGCCATCTGGCTCAGCCGCACAAGACACTCCCTGATAGCCGGGATGTCTCTGGGGACTTTTCCCCTGATCCCTTTCAAAATCTGGAAGGACCTGACCTGTTTTATCATCGAGTCAGCAATTTTATCGTCGATAGGAGCAATGCGGAAGCTGACATCCCTGAAAACCTCCACATACACTCCTCCCAGTCCGAACATGATGACCGGTCCGAATGAGGGATCTCTCTTCAGTCCTAGGATCACCTCTTCACCCGACTCGATCATTTTGCTGACCTGGATCCCCCTGATCCTGGCTTCGGGTTTGATCCGAAGGACCTGTTCGGTCATGGAAAGGAAGGTGTCACTGACCTCTTGGTCTGAGTTCAGGTTTAAAGCCACCCCTCCGACGTCCGATCTGTGGATGATCTCATCCGAGATCACCTTCAGTACCACAGGAAATCCGATTTCTCTGGCCACAGAAACCGCTTCATTGGGGGAGAAGGCGATTTTGCACGGAACGACCGGCAGTCCGTAGATTTCAAGAATGCTGTCTGCTTCTGTTTCCGGCAAGTAGAGGTGGTTATTACGGATGGCCTCATCCAGGATGGAACGGGCCCTATCCGTATCGATCCCTGCAAACCGATGCGGCATATGCGAGTTGATGTCGAGGTCACGGTAAAAGCGGTAAACCCTGGAGAAACTCCGGCACATCGATTCAGGGAGGATATAATGCGGGATTCTATTCCTCAGCAGAATGTCCACGCCGGGAGCGACATCCGCTTCACCCATGAAGGAGGCATAAACCGGTTTGGAATGTTGCACGGAAACTTTCACCACCTCTCTGGCAATTGTCTCGATATCGGTCATGGACTGGGGAGTGAGGATCACGAATACCGCGTCCACATCGGGGTCGTTAAAGGCTCCGTTCATGGCAATGTTATAGCGGTCGGCCCGGGCGTCGCCGATTACATCTATCGGATTGTTGGTATTGGCTGTGGCCGGCAGGAATTTTTTTAGTTCCCTGACCGTTCCCTCAGAAAACCTGGCCAGCTGAAGTCCGTCGCGGATGGCTGCATCGGTGGTCAATACGCCGGGACCTCCGGCATTGGTGATGATGGCCACTTTGTTTGACAACGGAGCAGGCTGATAGGCAAAAGCAATGGCAATGTTGAACATCTCTTCGATGTTTTCACACCGGATGATCCCGGCTTGCTTGAAGACCGCGTCATAAATTTCATCATTCCCTGCCAGGGAACCGGTATGAGAAGCAGCAGCCGATGCTCCGGCATCGGTGCGGCCTGCCTTCAGCAACAACACAGGCTTCCCGCTCAGCCTGGTCACATCGCGGGCAGCCTGCATCAGGGCCCTGCCGTCGGTCACTTCTTCGAGATACAACAGGATGACTTTCGTCTGAACATCCTCCATCAGGTAAACCATCAGATCGATCTCACTGATATCCGACTTGTTGCCGAAACTGATGAATTTGGAAAAACCAATATGCTTGGCATAGGCATAATCCAGAACCGCTGTACATAGGGCGCCACTTTGTGAAAGAAAGCCGATATTGCCCTGTTCCGGCATTTTCCGGGCAAAGGAAGCGTTCAGATTCACAAGCGGATCGGTATTGATGATCCCCAGACAGTTCGGACCGATGATCGATATCCCGTACTTTTCAGCGATCTGCTGAAGCTGCTTTTCCCGTGCCAGTCCCTTTTCCCCGACTTCCTTAAACCCGGCAGAGATGATCACCACCCCCCTGATCCCCTTTTGCCCGCACTGCTCCAGTGCCAGATGGCAAACTGCACTCGGAAATACGATGATCGCCAAGTCTACCGGATCGGGAATATCCAACACATATTTATAGGCTTTGATCGAACAGATTGATTTTTCTCCAGGGCTGACCGGAAACACCACCCCCGTAAATTCAGTCTTCAGGATGTTGAACAGAATGTCATACGGAACCGTGCCCTTTACATTGTTGGTGCCAACAACCGCGATGGACCCGGGATTGAATATTCTGGCAAGGTTTTGCCTGTGGATTTCAGCTCTGTCGGTCATTGTAATCAGGATATGAATGAGAAACAATGTTCTGAATGCCGGTCAACGGATGGAAGTCTTACAGGAAAACGGATAAGCCGGCTGATCTTCAGTCCGATCCGCCAACTCCCCCCTGTCAGGTTTTATTAACGTAAGTGCTGATAAAATCAGCGGCCTCCGAAACGGTTTGAATCTCCAGGGATTTTTCCTCATCCATCTCGATTTGGAATTCTTCCTGAAAAGCAGCAACCAGCAGGACACTCTCCATAGAAGAAGCCCCCAGGTCAAAGGAGAAATTGGCATCGTCCGAAATTTCAGATTCATCCATTTCAAGCAGTTTGGCAGTCACCTTTTTTACCCTCTCTTTTATCTCTTCTATTTCCATCTTTTTAGGTTTTATTGAATGACCATTTATTGTATCTTATTGTATGTCTGTATTTTATATCAATAAAAGACAGTACAGTCAAAGGCACTAACTTCTTTGCAAAAATTGCGCTGCGGAAATTAAAACAATGCCGGTATTTCTTTAGCCGGATCAGGTTCAGCCTGGTGAATGAAAAATGGTCCAACTTCCAGGTTAACTGATTTCCGCTTGTTTACCGCCGTCATAAACGCGCGATTTATAGTATAAATATAGCATAATATTTGATAAATTAATGGATTTTTGATAAATAGTGTACCTGTGCAACGGCCTTTTACCTTTTCCCCTGCTAAACCGGACGGCCGTTGCACCTGAATCTTCCGCGGACAGGGCACAAACCGGCCCGTCCGGAAATGCTTCAGTTACTTCAAGGAATTGAGGTCAAGGTGGGCAGGAATACCTTGGGGAAACCTGGCAAACATTTTCATCTCTTCAAGGGTTAAATCCCGCTTTTTGTACCGGAAGGTGTTGGACAGGGTGACCAGCCCTGTCAGCAACAGGTTCACCGGAGCTGAAAAAACCAAAATATAGCCATGTGACAAGGTTGCTGCAGTAAATGCGGGAATGGTCCACCAGTACCGATTCGGCCTGGCATAGTATAGTTTATAATTTTTGATCTCGTTAACGGGAACAACCTGAATGGTTCTATCCAACCTTCTTGCATAATTGATATCCGTCAGAACCACAATTTTCAGGGAGTCGGCCGCAATTAACTCACCGCTGATATCCGGACCAGAGCTTCGGTTCACGATGATCCTGGAGCCCCAGGGATTGGTGACGATATCCCCGGAAGCAGGCAAATACGCCGGAGCTTTGCAATTCCACAACAGGACAATTAAAAGCGCAGAAAGGAGAATATCAGTTTTCATGGTAGACGAAGGTTTTGGTGTCGAGTCTGGAATCCCAGAACTGCTGTTCCATGGTCGTTTCATAACGCTTAAATTGCTTGGCTTCCTCCCTGAGGTACCTTTTCGGAAATTCGACCATTTCCCACAGCTTCAGCAGATTCGTATCCTTAATCCAGCTTTCGCGCATCCATTCCAGATAATAACCCCTGGAGCAGAGGAACAACTCATAGTCGGTCTCTTCCTCGGGAAGCGGAAAAATGAATTTGTATTCATCACCGGGCATGGAAACCAGATGCCTTTCAGGATCAAGAACATCCCTTAATGCTTTCTCATCGGGTAATCCTTTGTTCAGCACTGCAGAGGGAGAGATCGGAATGGGATCGACATTTTCCCTAATGTCGGTCAGCGCTGCATAATCCAGTCGCCAATATCCCCTGTTCAGGACAAGTTTCAACCTGGCGTCGGGATTACCGGACCAATCCCGGAGAGGGATCAGTTGCCGGTTAATGGCAATGGGTCCGATCTCATAAAATCCATTCTGGAATTCCCATTCCTTTTTCCGGTCATTCCAAAGATAGACGTCAATTTTCCCCAGTTCTTTCTTTATTCCTTCCTTGACTTTATCCCTGGTTTTGCTGTTGCTTTCCATCTGAGTGATGACATCTCCGATCTGATCGCCCATATATCCAAAAGCACTGTATACCAGGTAGGTTGTCATCAGAGTCTGCCGGAAATGGAGGAGAAGCCCGGGGTTATCGGAAATGCCCGAAGTTTCAAAACGGAGGTAAATCTCCTCTTTACTGCTGAGATTATTTTCATCCGACAGGGAAAACCTCTCCTCCCGGTCAGGATAGCGCAGAAACCGAGTGATATCCCCTTCATCTGCCGTGGCAAAGGAAAGCGGATATTCGTTTTCGCAGCGATAAAAATCATCTCCGGGGGCATGAAAAATCCTTTCTCCCTCTTTTCTTGGATAAGCCAGGAGTTTAACTTCCCTTACACAATGCGTTTCCAGGGCTTCATTCTTCATGGTCAGGGAAAAGGTCCCGGAAAACAGATTTTTATTATTCAGCGCATCTATATCGGAATATTCCGTGGATGGCCGGATGGCTTCCGAAAAAGCTTCTGCATCAGCATAATGAAAACTATCATGTTCATCGATGTAAAAGGTTGGACAGGAGCCAAAACACGCTTTGGGATTGGTAAGACAAATTACCCCCAGGAGGATATCCGCAGCTGCCAGGATGGATAAAGCCGCAATCCTTCCGGATTCATGCTTTACAATTTTCGTATTGGTTTCAAATATAACCACACTGTCTATCGGGATATTCACCGCCCCGTCATAAACCTTGTTCCTCCGGTAATTATATTTTGAACCGCTCCCGACGATCATATTCCTGGTTGAGTCGATTCTCCAGCTTTCAGTTAAGATATAGACCTCCCCGTTCTTAAGGTGAGCCTTCAGGAAGGGTTTTGTTTGCATATAACCGGTATCATGGATCAGGTTGTTCGCATTGTGGTAATCCCGGCGAAAATGGTACAGGGCACAGGATTTCATAAAGACGAACAGAATCACCAAAATCAGCACAGCGTATAACTTCTTTTTCATGATCATTGCCCATTTTGTTTACCTGTAAATGTTGCAGGAATACGTTACCGGCATAAAGCCTCGGAAACAGCAGTTAAATATTTAATAATCAGTAAAAATAATCTATCAATTTACGACATTCCAAGGAGATTTGCAATATGGCACCCGAATGAATGGTGATCCGATTAGCAGCAAAATGAAGCGTAATTTGATACCGGAATCACAGAATAACAAAGCTTAAACCGAACAGGATTAAGCCGGTGATTGCCGGAAATATTACGGGTAGGTCAGCAGGATCACCTGGTGAAGGGCGATGAATGGAAAGAATTAAATTTAACAACCAGGCTGAAATCAAACTATTTTAAGGAAACCTCGATTTTAAACTGGGGAGTTCTCATTTCCTGGGGAAGATTAGCCAGATCGGCCGTCCCTACCAGCACCGATTCCATTGAAAGTCCCTGATTCTTCACCATGAAATCAGAAATCTGACGGTTCCTTTTTCCCAGTATCTCCTGAAAGCGGGTATCAATTTTCGCAGGATCCACAATCTTTAAACAAGCTTTTTCCATCCCGATGGAGTCCATTTCAGGAACGGTTTTCCGGATCCAGGCCAGCAACCCGGCATCCTCATTTCTTAATCCGGCTATTCTTAGCGAATCAGGAACTGTGGATTGGGAAGCCAGATATGTGGATTTTGCCAAAAGGATGGCCAACGCTTCTTTTTCACGATCAGGGTCGGTAGTCTGGGTAAAGGTCACCAAAAGGTCCGGTTTTTTTTTGATCAGTTCAGCCAGCTTGGTAAGCTCATCCAACTGAACCTGATCCAGGGAATCCTGTGCATAGCTAAAAGTAATTCTTTCAAACGATTCAGGATTTCTTCCGATCTGTTTGGCTAAAACTGTAAAAGGAGAAGCTGCTGTTTTAACGACCAGGTTGACAAAGGTTTTCCATATGATTTTTCCCAGTCTGAACCGGGGATCAGATGGATTCCCTGAAACCGGAAGGTCGAATTTAATCTCATCCTGCATATCCTTCATCAGGTAAAGAGCCAAACGGACAGGTACTTTTGTGGCGGTGGTATCATCGGTTCGCTTTCCGAACTCAAGTTCATCAATTTTAATCCCATTCTGATTTCTCAAAGTCCGGGAGGTCATCTCCAAATCCAGGTCATAGTTGAAAAAACCCTGTGTGATGGGCGAAGCCAAATAGTATTCCGAATAGGGGGAAAAACTCACCAGGTCGACCCGTTTTACTTTTGCTGCCACTTCCAGGTTCATTAGATCGGCCATGCTCCACACCGTTGATCCGGAGAGTTCGCCCTGATGATTGAGTCGGGTCCGGAAAGTAACCGCTATCTTATCCGCACTTTCAGTCAATCCGGTCATGGAAAGATTCAGGTCGGACAGCGTATAAAGGAAAGGCCTGTTCAATGTTCTGTCGTTGAACTCGATCACCCCTTCAGTAACCCGGAGGGTATCGATGCTATAAGTAACCGGCGCTTCTTCCGGATGATAAGCGGCTGAATCTTCCGGCATGGTAACTCCGCTGAACCAGGGCAGGAAAAACCGTTCAACATTGGTCATCTCTTTTTCGCGCACAAGCTGTACCTCCGGTCGGGTTACTTCAATCTTCCCAAAACCAAAATGAAACGCTTTCAGGTCAATGTTTTTGATTGAAGCGCTGACGGCGGGTGAGGAGAAAATCTCTCCGGAGCGTCTGTCAAAAACGGAAAGACCGGTGATCCCGGCTTTCCCGTTCATGGAAAAGCTGACTATTTCATTCAGGTCGCCTTGTAGATCCAAATCGGCGTCAAGCAATCCGTTCAGGGAAGAAACATCAAAATAACCCGTCAGATAGTTTTTCAGCATCTGAATGTCGAAATCCTGAACACCCAGGTGCAGATTGCACTTTTGATTTTTGTGATCAACCCGCGCTTTGCAATGAACCTGCCCTTTTTCCCCTATCCTGAAATCCAAACCCATATTGGAGTGTTCATTGTTCCAGGCTATCAGGGGAAGGTCCAGGTCCAGCTTATTCATTACGATCTCATTATTATTTTGAAGGTCGGTGTATTTGACCAGGCCATCGGTAAGGCGGACGTGGCTGACTGAGAATTTCAACACATTACTGCTGTTTTTTTTTGTAACTTGAGCAGTGTCTTTTACCGGAAAAAGGCTGTCAAAATTGAATTTTTCACCGTCCTGAACAATATGAATCCATGGCCGGACAAGGGTGATTTCTGAAAATGAATATTCTCCCCTGATCAGGGCCCACGGATTGAAATTGATATATAAACTACTGAATGACAAAAATGGATCTGATTTATTTTCTTCAAATAAGACCAAATCCTTTGCTCTGACAGCAACCCGGGCATAGTCAAAATGCAATTCTCCTATTGCAATTTTCCGGCCTGTAGCTTTTTCACCATACTTTATCAGGTAACCTTTTACAATGAAGGAGAAGGAAAAAAGGAAAAAGAAAACAATCAGGAAAAGAACGCCGATAAATCCGTATCTTTTTTTCAACTTTACCATTTTACTATTTATAACGACGCGCTAAGTTTGGAAAAATAGTTAACAACCCCGATCCGGAAAATTATAATTATCCAAAAAATAACATTTTCTCCTTCAAGGATCCATGCATCACCATCGGATATTTCCAGTTTACCGGCTGTTTGGAGATTAATTTCTAATGTCATCCATTCGGTTGGAAAGAGCTGAATTGGATGACTGCAATTAGAAGTTTCGAAAAAGCATACTACCCTCCCCTTCAAATACCCGTCCGGCATAAATACCACTTGTCGCTTTGAAGGTCATGTCTGATCAGGAATTTTGAACCACAGGTTGTGATCACCCTGAAGTAATTGGAAACCGGAAAACCGGGATCAGTGTCTCCCTGGTACCATCGGTCGGTAATCGTGGTTATTTCATGACGGGTTTCCCCGATATAAAAAGATTTCGGGTATTCATCAGCCTGATACCCCGAATAACATTCCACCCCGATCTCAGTCATTTCCATACCAATGAGCCTTCAGCAACCCGGAGAAGATCCCCGGGACGCTCACTTCAGCAAGTCAGGTGCAGGATCAGGTTTGTATCCTGGTCATTGATATGGCTGATGGCTTCAGGGGTGCTCATGGTCATCAGTTTCACCCCCTTCAGCCGGGCCAGGTCAAATACCTCATCCATTACCGGAAGAGCCGAGCTGTGGCCAGTACCAATAATCAGACAACCACAGTTCCAGGGAATATTCTCATCCGGGGAAAGCGGAGTGTGTCCAAAGCCAAGGGCATATTTCTTCGATTCAGTCTTATTCCTTCTGAAAATGACCCCGTGGTCAATCACCACGTCTTTTGAGTAGGTTACCCCGTCAAGGGTAACCGATCCGAATGAAAGATCATCTACCAGCATCATTTTTCCTCCCGTTATGTTTTATCTTCATTTACGAAAACCAGGGGAAACGGTTATAAAACAAAATGCCGGGTTATCGGGCTTAGGGCAGTCAGAACCGGGTTCTTACATGGCCAGGTGTTTGAATGCTTCGTATACCAGAAAAGCTGGCCAGACGATGGCTTTTAGGAATCCGAGCACGCCAGCCCAGAATCCGGCTGCAACCGAAATGAAATAGACAGCGGCACCGATAAATCCGAGTCCATACACAGCACACGCACCCGGAGCATTTCCTTTTACTTTTTCTCTCATGTCTCTTTTTTTCGACAATTGGTCTTTTAATCGTCATGAAAATTACAGGTTTGTCCCTCCATTTTTATCATTTTTTCACACTTCGCCTGTAACAAGATGCATCTTCGACAGTCTTATTGTGGAAACAGTTACCGGACATAATTTAATTAGCGATAGATCCCGGGATTTTGTAAATTGCATTTAAGGAATGACCTGAAATGAACAGAATATTTTTTGCTTTATTTTTTCTTTTCACCTTCCTTTTCAGCCCGGCCCAGCAGTTTTTTTTCAACGGGTATTCGATTGCGGATGGTCTCTCCCAATCTGTGGTTACCTGTATATTCCAGGATTCCCGTGGATTTATTTGGATGGGCACCCAGAACGGGCTGAACAGATTCAATGGCTATTCTTTTGAGATTTTCACCTATAATCCGGATGATTCCGCTTCTATATCCAACAACTGGATTTACGGAATTGCGGAGGACAGAGCGGGGAATCTGTGGATTGGCACCAAGGGAGGGCTGAACAGATACACCAGAGATGAGAGACATTTCGAAAGGATCCGTTACACCACGCCTTACCCTTTGGATGTCACCGCAAATGTGTATGATGTCAAGTGTTCGCGCGATGGGCACATTCTGATCAACACCCCGCCGGTGCTGACCATTTGCGACCCCGGTAAGATGACCTTCAGCCATTACATTTCACCGCTGCCTTACGACGGCAGCGTGAAAGATTACAATATACCGCTGATCGAAGCGGTCGACGGGAATATCTGGATAGGCTCCACCCGTGGGCTGGCCTGTTTTCAGCCTGCCGAAGGGAGTTTCCGGGTATGCAGCCAGCATCCGTCCGGACTTTCGGATGACCATATCACCGCACTGTATC
>CAYWTT010000018.1:0-19455 GCA_964461245.1 uncultured Prolixibacteraceae bacterium
TCCAGCTTAAGCCATCTAAATGCAGCATATCAAAACCCGATCCAATGACACTTCTCCTGAAATGGGAAAAATTTGAAGGAGTTAAAGACCTCAAAGTCATGGTCAGGGTTAGGTTGGATGAAAGTAAGCCTTTATCCTATTGGAGCATCCATATGGAAGGGATGAAAGGTATCCTTATGGAAAGTCTGGAATTTCCAAAGGTGGAAGGAATTAAGGACCTGGGAAACGAAGCGTTGGCGACTTCAACCTGGATGGGAAGTCTGATAAAAAATCCACGGGGAGTTTTAGCTGAGCGTAAACCAGGATTCAGACAAATGCACTGGTTTTATCCGGGGAGTATGTCTATGCAGCTGATGGCGCTCTATAATCCGGAAAAAATCGGATTTTATGCATCCTGCAATGACACATTGTCGTATGCCAAAGATTTTTCACTTTCCCTGGACACCTTGAATACTTTAAAATACGGGATAGTTAATTTACCGGTCATGGATTCCGATCTGAAATCGTACAGCCCTTCCTACGAAGCAATTATCGGTTCGTTCAGGGGAGATTGGATCACCGCGGCTGAAATGTACAGGGATTGGGGTACAAAACAAAGCTGGTGTACCAAAAGCCGATTTACCAGGGGAATGAGACCTGCATGGCTCGACAGTACTGCATTGTGGGTCTGGAACAGAGGCAAATCGGAAAATGTGCTTAGACCTGCCACAGAATTGAAAAAAAATCTGGGGCTGCCGGTGAATGTTTTTTGGCATTGGTGGCACAACTGTTCCTATGATGATTATTTTCCCGAGTATTTTCCACCCAGGGAAGGGAAAAAATCCTATATGACAGCCATCACCGCTGCACAAAAAGAGGGGCTAAGGGCTATTGTATATATGAATTCCTTCCAATGGGGAGACTCTACGGAAAGTTGGAAAAATGAAAATGCACAACCCTATGCAGTAAAAGATATGGATGGAAAATTGCGTTCCCATGTATATAACATTTTTACCGGAAAATCTTTGACTCCGATGTGTATAGCTACTGAATTCTGGAGAAACAAATATTCTTCCTTATGCGACAGTGCCGTGAATACTTATCACACCAACGGCGTGTATATGGATCAGGCCTGTATGAACATGTCGTGTTACGACAAAGGACATGGTCACCCAGTGGGAGGTGGCAATTACTGGGTCGAAAGCTTTGGAAAATTGACGCAACAGATCCGGTCAAAAATATCTGACCAGACACAACCCATGTTAGCCGGGGAAGGATCAGGCGAAAGCTGGATTCCCTTTCTGGATGCATTCCTTACCTTACCGGTAAGTGTGGAAAGGTATGCAGGGGTGGGGAACTCAGAAACCATTCCTTTATTTCAGGCTGTATACCATGAATATGCCGTGACCTATGGAAGCTATTCATCACTGGTTTCACCACCTTATGATGAGCTTTGGCCCAAAAAATACGCTCCGGCTGAAACAGAACGTCCTTTAAGTAAAGAGTTTAACCAACAGTTCTTAATGGAACAGGCCAGATCGTTCGTTTGGGGGCTGCAACCCACCATTGCCAACTATCATACTTTCCTTTCATCGGAGAGAAAAGAGGAAATCGATTATTTGAAGGAGATGGTAAACCTGCGACATCGGGCCCTGAAATATCTCTTATACGGCGAGTTTTGCAGAAGTCCGAAGATTGAATCCCCTGAAGAAGAAATCAAAATTTCAAAATTGTCCATCTATGCCGGAAGAGAGGGTAAAAGCGTGACCACTTTCCGGAAGAGAGTCCCGTTACTATACTCCGGAACATGGAAGACTAAGGATAAGCATCTGGGAATAGCCCTGGCGAGCATTGGGGACCAGAAATTGCCGGTTGATTTTAATCTGGATACCGAAGATTATGATCTTCCATCCAAAGGCGAGGTATATGTTTCAACCAGTAAAGGCCGGGAATTCCTGGGGTACTATTCCAATGGCATGGCGCAAATCCATTATTTACTGCCTCCCAAAGGGCTGTGT
Organism: uncultured Prolixibacteraceae bacterium; assembly: GCA_964461245.1. GTDB lineage: Bacteria > Bacteroidota > Bacteroidia > Bacteroidales > Prolixibacteraceae > UBA1413. The sequence continues at coordinate 1,998 of CAYWTT010000018.1, forward strand.
ATTATAGAATTTATTCCTGCTGCCCAGTAAAATCTGGAAGGGTGGCTCATACTTCAATTACGGGAGTTATGAAAGAACTCCCGTAATTGACCTGTATATGATATTCATATTCCTAATTCAGTTTTTTAAAAATGAAAGAAAAAAATGGCAATCCTGTATCAGAAGCTGATTTCAGGGTTACAGAGAAAGAGTCACATTATCGTGATCTCGAAAAGATGACGATTAAAGAGATTCTTCAGAATATTAACAAAGAAGATCAGACGGTTGCACTGGCAGTGGCCGGAAGTATACCGCAACTGGAGAAGTTGGTTAAGGCAATTGTTGACCGCATGAATAAGGGAGGGAGGATGTTTTACATTGGTGCAGGAACAAGTGGGAGATTGGGTGTGCTGGATGCCTCAGAGTGCCCTCCGACATTTGGGGTGGCTTCCGACCGGATCATCGGAATCATAGCAGGCGGAGATAAAGCTTTCCGCACTGCTGTGGAATTTGCAGAAGATAACCCGGAACAGGGATGGATTGATTTGCAACAATACCAGATCAGTGAAAATGATGTGGTGGTTGGCATTACCGCTTCGGGATATGCCCCGTATGTGGCAGGAGCAATTGCTGAGGCCAACAGGCATGGAATTACTACAGGTTGCATTGTTTGTAACCTTAATACCCAGCTTGCTGCAGATTCCCATTACCCCGTGGAAGTAGTTGTAGGGCCTGAGTTTATTTCAGGATCTACCAGAATGAAATCGGGAACAGCCCAAAAAATGATACTTAATATGCTGACAACCTCCGTGATGATTCAAATGGGGCGGATTAAAGGAAACAAAATGGTCGATATGCAGATTATGAACAGCAAATTGCATAAAAGGGGCGTTCGCATGATTATGGAAGAGGCCAACCTGGATGAACAAACCGCATCCGAATTGCTGAAGAAATACGGAAATGTCAGAAAGGCTATTGAAAATTTAACATAATTACAACTCACATACTGTTAAGAACATTTAAGTTATGTCACCAACGATACTTCTATCATTCTTAATCTGTTACTTTTTCATACTGCTCATCATTTCCTATTTTACATCCAGACATTCATCGGATAATTCGAATTTTTTCATTGCCAACCGGAGTTCCAGGTGGTATCTGGTAGCCATCGGGATGATCGGGACCAACCTATCCGGGGTAACTTATATTTCCGTTCCCGGGGCGGTTGGAAATACCGGGTTTGGCTATTATCAGTTTGTTCTTGGCAATGTGGTGGGTTACCTGATCATTGCTTTGGTTTTATTGCCGGTCTATTATAAGATTCATCTTATCTCTATCTATACGTATCTTGAGAAGCGGTTGGGTTACTGGAGTTATAAATCCGGGGCCATGATATTCATGGTTTCACGCACGATAGGATCCTCATTGAGACTTTATATTGTTGGAATAGTGCTGTACCAGTTCATTTTCAAGCCCATGCATGTCCCTTTCTGGTTGACCATATTAATCTGTCTCGGACTGATATGGCTTTACACATTCAAAGGGGGATTAAAAACAATTATCATAACGGATACCTTACAGACCATTTTCCTGATTACTTCCATCTTCCTTTCTATATTGTTCATTGCTAAAAGCCTCGGTCTGAATATTGTATCCACATTACAAGAGATTGAACAGAGTCCGCTTTCCCGGATGTTCTTCTGGGATGATCTGGCAGGGAATAAAAATCACTTTTTGAAGAATTTTATCGGAGGTATATTTATTACCATTGCCATGAATGGACTTGACCAAGATATCATGCAAAAGAATTTGAGTTGCAGGAATCTGCGTGATGCCCAGAGAAATATGTTCTCATTTGTAGGGGTATTTGCATTCATCAACCTCTTCTTTCTGAGTGTAGGAGCATTACTATATCAATTCGCCGCAGTTAAAGGGATAAATATCAGTGAACTAAAATCGCCTGATTATCTCTTTCCTGAAATTGCACTGAATCATTTAAGTACCATCCCATCCGTATTTTTTATGCTGGGTATCACGGCAGCGACTTTTGCTGCTTCCGATTCTGCACTCACTTCTTTAACAACCTCTTTTTGCATAGATTTTCTAAATTTTGACAAAAAAGAGGACCGGAATTCGAAAAAACTGATCTATAAAAGACAAGTGGTACATGTGACGATATCATTTTTTATGCTGATGATCATTCTTTTCTTCAGGCTCATAAACAATGAATCGGTTGTTGTTGCTATTTTTAAGGCTGCCGGATATACGTATGGTCCTATGCTTGGTTTGTTTTCATTTGGCCTGTTATGCAAGAGATCGGTGCTGGATAAAGCAGTTCCCTTCATTTGCCTTGTTGCCCCGTGTCTGACTTATCTCATCGACAGTAATTCATCCCGCTGGTTCGGTTATTCGTTTGGATTTGAAATCATCCTGGTTAATTGTCTGATAACCTGCTTCTTTATCCTTATCGCCAGTAAAAGTTTAAAGCATAATATGTAACAAATTCGATATGAAACTATTATCCTTGATTTATTTCATTGAATTTCCAAATGTGTTTTTGAGAAAAATCACTACAATCCTGTTTTGTTCATTCTGTCTGTTCTTTGGTAGTGAAAGTAGTCTGAATGCTCAATCAGCCAGGAATCAGTGGGACATAAAGCTTAAAAACGATGCTGTAATGCGGATTCAGGTTTGTTCTGACCAAATTGTGCGGATACAGGTTTCAGCCACAGGTGCATTCACGGAAACCCTGATGGAGCGTTACGGCATTCTCAAAACCGATTGGGATCCGGTGCAGGTCAAAATGAAATCAAATAAAGGAAGTCAGGTCATTTCAACCTCAGGATATCAGGTTGTTGTCGATCCGCAAAACGGCATGGTGACGATCAACGACGGAAAAGGGAAATCAGTTATTGAACAGATTAAAATAGTCGATTCCAAATCAGCTCTGTGCACGAAGTTAGGTCGTGCATTAAACAGTTATTTTGGAAAAGCCGGGGCAGGAGATGGAATTATCGGTGCAGAGAAAACTCCGGATGATAAAAAGGTTTCTGATGAAGTAGGGGATATTTCCGGGAGCAGTGTGATCGAAGTTTCTTTAAAGGAGGATGAACGGTTTTATGGCGGCGGCAGTACCAGCCGCACCCACATCCAGCACCGCGGGTCGGCCCTTCGAATGTGGGCTACCTATCAGAAAACAGAAATCCCCATGCCTTTTCTGATGAGTTCCTCGGGATGGGGAATTTTCAATAATACCACTGTCAAAAATTACTTTGATATTGGTCATTTCAAAGAGGATAAACTCTTCATTTTCAATACCGGTGGCGATGTGGATTTCTTCCTGATGTTCGGGGAATCTATGCCCGACATAATCGATCGGTATACCACCATCACGGGGAAGCCTTATCTTCTGCCCCGGTGGATGTATGGATTGGCTTTCGGCGGCAATACCATGGAAGATCAGTTGGACTTGATGAACGATGCCGTACGTTTCCGGGATGAAAAAATTCCCTGTGAGGTTTTCTGGATTGAACCCCAGTGGATGGCCAAACGCTATGACTTTTCCACCTCGAAAAACTGGAATCTCGACAAATTTCCGGCAGAACCTTTCTGGGAAGTAAAAAAATTTCCGAAGTATGAAGCCCGTACCCTGTTTGTTTCAAAGTTACACAAACTCGGATTCAAACTTGCTTTGTGGTTATGCATCGACCACGATATGACGGTAGCAGAGGAGGACCAGTGGGCTGTTAAAAACGGGAAATTACCATCGGGGCAGGAACACTGGTTCGATCATCTGACCAAATTTATGGATCAGGGTGTGGACGGATTCAAACTGGACCCGGCTCATACGCTCGATGAACATCCTGACCTCAGATATTATAATGGTTGCACCGATCGGGAGATGCACAACCTGAATCAGATTCTTCTCCAAAAGCAAATGAATGAAACTTTTCGCCGGCACAAAGGGATCAGGGCATTTCAGCATTACTGCGGCGGATATTCCGGAACGCAGCATTGGGGAGCTTCCACCAGCGGGGATAACGGGGGAGGGAAGGATGCCTTGTTTGACCAGCTGAACCTCGGATTAAGCGGTTTTGTAAATACTTCTGCCGATGTGCTGGAAGGGGTAACGGATAACCAGGCTGGTATGCACCTCGGCTTTTTTCTCCCGTGGGTACAGATAAACAGTTGGTACAGCCTGCATCATCCATGGTATATGTCTCCTGGAGAAAAGGAAACCTTCCGGTTTTATTCCCAGTTACGGAACAGTCTGTTCCCATATATTTATTCAGCAGCGCTGCAAGGGAGCCAGACCGGTATGCCCATTTTGCGGGCAATGCCTCTGGTTTTCCCTGACGACCGCCATGTTGACAACCTGATATACCAATACATGTTTGGCGAAAATCTGCTGGTCGGCGTATTCAGTGATTCGATCTATCTGCCTGAAGGGAAATGGATTAATTACTGGACAAGGGAGAAAATCTCCGGCGGGAAAACCATTCAGTGCAACATTCCGGCTCTGCGCGGAGGACCGCTGTTCATCCGCGCAGGGGCAATCCTTCCATATCAGAAACCCATGCAATATATTGGGGAAAAGCCTGTCGATACGCTGATAGTCCGTGTTTTCCCGGAAGGAAAAAGCGTTTATACCCTTTGGGAAGACGATGGGATTAGCTATGATTACGAAAAGGGAGAAATTGCCCGAACCCGCTTCGAGTGTAACGATTCTGACAAAGAAACAGAATTGGTGATCGTTGGAACCGAAGGCACTTACAAAAAAATGTACGAATCACGTACCTACAGTCTGGAATTCCAATTCCAGGCAAAACCGGCTGAGATTTGGATAAACAACAAACTAACTGATAAATGGGAATATGATTCCGGGAAAGTAATGCTTACTGTATCGCAAAAAAACATCCGGGAAAAACAATCCATAAAAATCTTAAAGTAAGATGTATGAAATAAAGAAACTTCTGATGACCGGAATGATGGCTTGCCTGTGCCTGTTAAAGCCAGTCGGGGTATTCGCCCAGTCCGGCATTTCGGGGAATCCGGTTCCGCAGAGTGGCGTAACCTTTAAAACCACCGACCTGAAGCTTCAGAAACTTTACGATGAAGCGGAAAAAAAAGCCAGATGGAACATTGTTAAGAACTTTGGCAAATACCAGGTTTTGGTGGAAGGAGCTGAGTATAAAAACGTCTGGCTGGAAACCCAGCCTATGGGAGGGTATATGTACGGAAAGAGGAATCTTGAAATTGCCCGGAACAACATCCTGATTTTTACCGATTTCCAACGTGAAGATGGTCGCTTGCCGGGCATGCTGAGCTGGAAAAACAACCAAATCATTGCGCATTACGGCTGGTTCCAGGGTTATTGTTTTCCCATGCCCGCCTTTGAACTTTACTACTGGCTCGGGAAAGACCGGGATTATCTGGAAAAACTGTACACTTCGCTGGAAAAATTCGACGGCTATCTTTGGAGAACCCGCGATTCCGATAACAATGGCTGCCTCGAAACATGGTGTGTATGGGATACCGGTGAAGATAACTGCACAAGGTTGGGCAGTTCCCCTCATGCATGGACATTGGATCTCGCTCCGACTGAAGAACAGATAAAGCGTATGACGATAGAGGAATTGAAAGCGTGTTGTCAAAAAACGGACTTCGACTTCAGTAATTTCCCGGTTCCGATCGAATCAATGGACATCATGTCATACGCTTACTCTGGCAGAGACGTGCTGGCCAGGATTTCGAAAGAACTGGGCAATGGAAAAGAAGAATACTGGCGGGAAAAAGCCAACGAAGTCAGATCAAAAATCAAAGGCTATTTATGGAACGAAGAGAAGCACGCCTGTTACGATCGCGATAAAAACAACCAAACGATGGATATCCTGATCCACAATAACCTCAGGTGCATGTATTACGGCAGCTTTGACCAACATATGGCCGACGATTTTATCCGGTATCATCTGCTGAATCCCAATGAATTCTGGACGCCGATGCCTCTGCCTTCCATTGCAGTGAACGACCCGGCTTTCCGGAATATCTCAGGCAATAATTGGAGCGGACAGCCCGAAGGATTGACCTTTCAGCGTTCTATCCGGGCTTTGGAAAACTACGGCCATTTTGCTGAACTGACCCTGATCGGCCAAAGGTTTCTGAAATCGGTAGCCGATTCCCTGAAATTCACCCAGCAGTTCGATCCTTTTACCGCCGCCATTACCAAGAATATGGACGGGTACGGGCCCACCATCCTCACTTCTCTTGAGTTTATCTCACGACTCTATGGCATTCATTTAACCGAGGACAAAGTATACTGGTCGTGTCTGGATAAGGATCATGATTTTGAATACATACAACAATTGGGTGACCAGATTTTTACCTTGAAAACCGACAAGGACCGGGTATTCTGTTCCGTCAATGGCAGGGAAGTATGTTCCTTTACAAAAGGGACCAGGATAATCACCGATCGGAATGGAAAACTGTTTCAGTTAGCAGGCATTGAACCCAATGAAAAGAATGTGACCGTTGAATACCACGGAGAAAAATATCATGTTGTTGCAGAGCCAAATACCTTATATGATTTCCATAAAAGATTTAAGAAAGCACAAAGCGTTGACTTTTCAGTTCCGGCTGACCTTTGAAATGGCCGAAGGTTGAACAGGCAACGTTTTCTTCCCGGTCATCCACGATTGGGATTACCATCTGCCGAAATTTGGATACGCATTATTGATATATTCCTGTATCCGCCTATAGGTTCCGGGTGAAATATCTGCCGGAAGGTCTTTGAGTTTGAAGAATCTCATCTCCGCTATTTCAATACGGTCCACCTGATTTCCCAATTCAAATTCTGTGCACAGGAAGATGGCAATGCTGTCATTTTTAACTTCAAAGGTGCTGTTGTACAAGCCAAACAGTTCAAATCTGCAAACCGTCACATCAATTTCCTCTTTCAACTCTCTCTGTAGCGCCTCGCCATAGGTTTCTCCTGATTTTACCCCGCCACCGGGAAGATACCACAGCGACTGATAGGTATGTCGGACCAGCAGAACCTGATCATTCTTAATCAGCAAAGCTCTTGCCCCGAAGGTTTTGGGTTTGAAAATCCGCCAGAAGATCAGGGCCAGAAAATATGGAATGGACTTCTTCTTCATCGGTTAAACGTTTTAGCGGAATCTGTTCCTTATTTCCGGAAATAACAGCCGGATTTTGTTATTGTCTCCTCAAATATATGTTTAATGTCTTTATAATCAAATGAAGCAGAAAAAAACAAAACCAATAATTGCAAAATAGTCAGCAAGCATTCGGGTGGTATATCGCAGACTCCAGCCGGAGTGCTTCAGGAGTCTCCTCTTCACTGCGGTTACCGGGATGTTCTATTATAAGATAAGTTACTGAATTACAATCATCTGCTATTGCTGTTGGTAAGGGAAATAAAAGAAATGGGTGATTAAAGCTATACAAACAAATGTCGGAGGAATAAATAATAGATAGCATTTACGAAAGGCACCTATTGCAACAATGAGATATAAATGCCTCAAAATTAAAAAGCTAAAAGCATTAATATAGAATATATTTCACACAAAACATCTACCTCAACTAAAATTATTAATTTTACATAGATATTAAACATAAGAAATGGAATATATACTGGTCAGTATTATTTCAGCCCAAACTATCCCGAATCTATTATTAATCAAAGAGCTTCGGGGAAGCTATTCAGGAATGTTGTTTATTTCAACTGAAGAGATGGAGGGCAGAGGAAATCCATCGAAAAGCCGGAGCCAATGGATTGAAAGAGCCGCAGGAATCTTAGAAGGGACCACACCTCGTGTGGTTGTGAGAGAAGATAACTGGCCTGATATTGAACAAAAACTGGCCGGTTATATGAATCATGAAATCCAGTACCTGGTTAACCTGACAGGAGGCACCAAAGTGATGACCCTCGCAGTTTATAAACACTTCGCCCGACCAGGGAATAGAATCTTCTATGTGCCTTTCCCTAAAAACCAGTACTGTGAATTGTATCCGGATTTTAATTCCTTACCTATAAGTATTTCATATCGATGCACTTTATCTCAGTACTTAGCTATACATGGTCTTTATTTTTCCTGTCACTTAATGAGGACAAACCACCAGTCAGCAACTGAAATGTTATTTGAAAAGGTAAAAAGTAATGATTTTAACTTACTTTCAATTCCGGAAATCAAATATGCACATGAATTAGAAATACCAGAAGACAAATCATACTATTCTGGAGGTTGGTTTGAAGAATACCTTTACTACTGGCTTAAAAATGTTTTTAAGCTTTCTGAGAACCGCATAGCCAGAAATGTCCAGCTTTTTCGGAATCAGGATGATTGGGAACCTGATAACGAATATGATTTAATGTTTGTTTGGAAAAATGCCCTCTATGTCATTGAATGCAAAGCTTCTGCAGGGAATCAGTCAAATGCACGAAAAAACATTGACCGATTTCTGTATAAACTGGGAGCCATCACCCGTGATTTCGGTTTGAAAGTCAACTCTTTTGTTTTTACCCTGACCAAATTCAGGGATAAAAAGGGAATGTTACCTGAAAAGCTGAAAAAACGCAAAAATATCCTTGGTATAAGGGAGATTTTTGATCAGGAATCTTTTTATACGCCAGAAAAGATTATAATAATGATAAAAAATTCATAACTATTATGGGTAAAACATTGTTAGTAAGCCTTGTAAGTGATCAAACAATACCAAATGTTCAATTGATTAATGAATTTCAAGATCAAATTGACGAGTACTTGTTTATCTCAACGACCCTGATGGAAAAGAAAAATGTGCGAAAATGGATAGTCAAAGCATGTAATCTACCGGATAGTAAATTGGTGGAACCGGTTATTGTAGATCAGTTTTCATTTGATGACATTGAAATAAAGCTGGATGCTTATAGCTTTGATTCACTTGACAAAGTCATAGTAAACCTAACTGGTGGAACAAAAGTGATGACTTTAGCCTCGTTTGATTTTTTCAGGGACCTGGGGGCTGAGATATTCTATCTTACCGGAAGTGATGATACGCTGATTAAATTATCCCCCGGCAGAAAGAAAAAGGTGGAAAAACTCAGATCGACGGTAAATGTGATGCAATACTTAAATGCTTATGGGTTCGACATCAAAGAATCTTTGGGAAGTGATATTCCCATTGATTATACAATTCAATTCTTTACCTATTTTGTGGAAGGTAAAATTCAACCTTACAATGACGTTCTGAATTTTTTAAGGCCCAAAAGGGATAAGAATTATGTAACCATTAAAAATATCGAAAGATTAAGTGATTTGCTTCAGGAGGTAAATTTCCCGTCAAAAAATGCGGATCAATTAAATCATTTAGAGATTAAATATCTCACCGGAGAATGGTTCGAAGAATATATTACCTATACTCTGATAAAGGAGCTTGGATTAAATAATGACCAGATAAAGGTAGGGTTGAACATTTTTAAAAAGAATAAAGATGGAATTAGCATCCCCAATGAGATGGATGTTTTATTTACCTGGAAAAATAAACTGTACACCATTGAATGTAAAACATCTTTGTTTTATGAGTCTCTTCAGTCAGATGGTACTTATAAAACAAATTCAATAATTAGCGAAACTTTATATAAATCGGATTCACTGAAACAAGGACTTGGTTTGTTTGTAAACCCATATCTTTTTGTATTAGACAACCTATCGGATTATTGGGCAAAGATCAGGACACACATGAATAGAGCCGAGCTTTTCAATATAAAAATAATTGACAAGAAAGCACTTACAAGTGGCGTGCCTTTAAGATCTTTAATAGGGATTGAAATTTAATAACCCTGAATAATGCTTATAAATCTATCTAATCATCCTTCTGAAAAGTGGTCTACAGCACAGAAAAATGCAGCAGCAATTTTCGGAAACATTTTCGACATGCCATTCCCGTTCGTAAATCCCGGATGGTCAACCGGAGAAATTATACGATTATCTGTCCGCTATGAAGATGAGATCATTCGCCTGTTAGAATGCAAAGCTTCAGAGCATAATGCCGTCCATTTGATGGGAGAATTAACCCTTTGTTTTGACCTTTTGAAAAGACTTCAAAAGAGAGGCATAACCTGCATCGCATCTACCAGTGAAAGGATCGTTCAGGAAAAAGGAAATACCAAGACTGCAGAATTTGTATTCTGCCGCTTCAGGGAGTATACTTCCTGAAACTATGCAATGACAATCTTAATTTTACGGGTATTTCGCCTATTCAGGCTTCCTTAATCGAATTGTAAAACATAAGTAATGATGTAAAAAGAGAAGAATATGTCGATAAATGATTTTATCCCATACACGCTTACTACCGGACAATGGTTGGCTGTCAACAAACTTGAAATATTTTTTCAGGATGATAACGATATTTTTGTTTTACAGGGATATGCCGGAACTGGAAAGACTACGCTATTAAAAGGAATTCTTGACTTTCTTGACGCAAAAAAACAGCCATACAAGCTCATGGCATCCACCGGCAGAGCGGCCAGGGTATTAGCCAACAAATCCGGAAGGCCTGCCTCTACGATTCATAGTACCATCTATGAAATCGATTCCTCCAGAACCGTCGTGGAAGATGATAAAAAAATTCTGGCATTCAGACTACGGATGAATAATGATGCTGCCGAAACCATCTATTTTATTGATGAGGCATCAATGATTGCCGATAAAACCGAAGCCAATCAAAATCTGTTATTTGATGATGGAAGATTTCTTGATCACATTTTAAGGTATTCAGGAAAACGCAAACTGGTTTTTATTGGCGATAATGCACAATTACCTCCCGTTAATTGTGCATTTTCGGCAGCCATGGATCCGGCATATCTGGAAAATTCCTACAGAAAAAAGGTCTTATCCATGGTCCTGACCGAGGTAAAAAGACAGGATGATTTCGGTGGAATCTTATTGAATGCTACCGAAATGCGGGAAAAACTTTCAAGGGGATCGTTGCCTCCATTGTCTCTGCATACATCCGTATATGAGGATATTTCAAATCCGGAAAATATATGGAAGGCTCTCAGAGAATATGCCCGTGAAATTCAGAATGAAGGTTTTCAACATGAAATTTTTATTAGTTTTTCTAATGGAGGAGCTCATTACCTGAATTCAGAAGTGCGGAAAAATATATTTAAAAACACCGACATTCCACTTCAGGCAGGAGAGTGGTTGATGGTGGTGCAAAATAATTATTCGACCGGGTATAATAACGGACAGCATTTGAAGCTCATTTCATGGATAGATAAAGGAGAGAAGGTGGGAAATGTCCGGTTAGCTGATGCAGAACTAGAAGATCCGGAAACCGGTATAAAGAAAAATGTAAAAATAGTATATGACTTGTTATTCAGAAAAGATCCTAATCTGACACTTGAAGAAGAGAAAGAGTTTACCAGAGATTTTGCCATACGAATGAGGCATATGAACATTAAACCAGGAAGCGACAATTTTTTAATCAGGTTGATAACGGATCAGCGGTTAAATGCATTACGGGTAAAATTTGGGTATGCAATTACGTGTCACAAAGCACAAGGTGGCGAATGGGATAAAGTCTATATAAATATCGAACCTGCCTTTGAGAAAATGCCGCGTGAATCACAGTACCGCTGGCTGTACACTGCCGTTACTAGGGCAGCAACCCACCTTGTAATTCCCCGTCACCCATTACTATACTGATGGATTAGGCATTCGTTCTGATAAAATATATTCTTATGGAATATATGAAACATTAACCTTCCCGATCTAAAATGGATAATCGAAACAAATCAACTTAAACTTCTTATACATGGACCTAATTCTAAACACTTTTGGCACATCCCTAACCAAAGACAACGATACTTTCGTGGTAATACACAAAGATGGAAAACAACGGATTCACCCTGACCAACTAAAAAGCATCAGCATTAGTAAAGGAGCACAGATTACCAGCGATGCGGCACTTCTGGCAATTGAAAATGAAATTGAGGTACTCTTTGTGGACAACAGCGGTAAACCAGTCGGAAGATTATGGAGTCATAAATATGGTTCTGTTTCTACCATCCGAAAAGGCCAGCTGGATTTTTCTTTCTCAAGGAAAGCCATGGAATGGATCAAGGGGGTAATTATTAAAAAGATGGAAAACCAACAGGCCCTGCTTTTTTCAATGCAAACAACTCGTCCGGAAGATGAACTGGTGGTAAGAAAGAGTGTGGAGCGGATTGAGGATTACCGGGCTAAGATTAAGACCCTGGAGGGGGAAGTGATTCCCGATATTGCTCCTTCACTCAGGGGATGGGAAGGTGCAGCTTCCCGGATCTATTTTGACTGCCTTAACCATTTCCTTCCGGAGGAATTTCAGTTTTCAGGCAGGAAACAACATCCGGCAACTGATTTACCCAACTGTCTGCTCAATTATGCCTATGGAATACTGTATGGAAAAATTGAAGGCGAGTTGATAAAAGCCGGTATCGATCCCTACGTGGGCATTTTTCACCGTGATGATTACAACCGGCCGGTACTGGTTTTCGATGTGATTGAAATTTTCAGAGTATGGGCTGATTATGTGGTGATCGCATTGTCCATGCAAAAAGCGGTCAATGAAGATTGTTTTAGTATCAGGGAAGATGGTTCCTATTGGCTTGAAGCCTTGGGCAAAAGAATCCTGGTTCAATCTTTAAACGATTACCTGGATGAAGTGATTACCTTAAAGGGAATACCACGGTCCAGGAGTAATCAAATTGGTCTCTACGCCCAGGATTTGGCTCAGGAGTTTAAAAAATTTGCATAAAATAATCAGCCATGTTGCAAGCAGGAAAATCAGTCATACAAAAAGATGATCTTCTGGTTAAGGTAAAACCGGAATACCTGTATCATGCCGTTAAAAATCCCAAACCGGAAACGGAGGCTTTAATAAGGCAACTTCGCTTAGTACGAACCATCGATGAAAAAAGGTATAATCTGCTCAAGCGAAATCTGCCCTATGTAACCTGTGGCATTTTCAACCCACCGGTGCGCCGGACAGAAAATTTTGCATGGATCAGCCATTTTATGATCGATATTGATCATGTGACAGAGAAACAAATGGATATTTCCGGATTACGGCTGAAACTATCAGCCGATCCCAGGGTAAAGCTCTTTTTCCTCTCCCCAGGAGAAGACGGTCTGAAAGTAATGTTTCAGTTTACGGAAAGATGTTGTGATGCAGGTATTTACAGTCTGTTCTATAAGCTTTTCGCAAGAAAATTCTCTGACCAATACCAGCTTGATCAGGTGGTAGATTTTCGAACAAGTGATGTGACCCGAGCTTGTTTTGTCAGTTACGATCCGGATGCATATTACAATCCTGCCCCGGATACGATACAAATTTCAGACTGGATGGATTTGAACAATCCCTTGGAAGTTAAGGAACTACAACATGAGATCCGAGAGGAAGAGAAAAAGGAGGAGACTAAAATTTCGGAGAAACAACCCGATGATCCCGACAGTGAAGCATTGGCTAAAATAAAGGCGGTGCTGAATCCTAAACTCAAAATTCAAAAAGAGAAAATCATTTTTGTTCCTCAGGAAATTGAAACCTCTGTGGATAAAGTTATGGAAAGGATGAAGGAACTGGGGATTTCAATATACGATGTGACCAATATTCATTACGGGAAAAAATTCAGATTCAGGCTGCATCTGAAAGAAGCTGAAATAAACCTTTTTTATGGGAAAAGAGGATATACCGTTGTACAAACCCCCCGGCAAGGTACAAACCACGAGTTGAATGAAGTATGTGCTGCAATCATGAATGAAATTTTCAATGCATGAAATCTTCCCGCAATGAAGTATCATTTGCCCAGAGAATGATGAAGCTGCGAAGGGCCGGAATTTCGGGTAGCAAACCATTGAAACAGGGAGAGGGGGTGGATGACCTTCCCTCACTTCCGGAAAGGGTTGAGAAAGTACTGGGAGTCATTAATAAAAATAAACATAATCCTGGAAACATGATATTCTTTGTGATGTATGATATTGAAAGCAATAAGGTCCGGAACCTGGTTGCCAAATACCTAATCAAGAAAGGATGCACTCGCGTGCAGAAATCCGTTTTTTTGGCCAGTACCGACCGGATGGTTTATGATCAGATCAAAGGCGATCTGAAAGAGGTCCAGGAATGTTATGAAAATTATGATAGCATTCTCCTGGTCCCGGTATCCACAGATGAAATCAGAGCCATGAAAATTCTTGGGAAGAACATCGATCTTGATCTTGTTTTAAAAAACCGGAATACTTTATTTTTTTGAAAGACAATAACCACGATATAGATAATGCTCAATTTAATTTTTCTGTAAAATATCATTTGTTTTATTGTTAAATATTCCTAATATTGGGATCTGTTGATCTGATGCTAATTTTTTCAGATGAATAATAATAAGGAAATATGCCCGAACACGTGAAATCCATAAAATTTGTCATCGTGCAGTTCAATTTACCTGTCAGGATTGAGGATCTGCCTATGTTCAGGGGAGCAGTCATTGAGACGACGCAACGGAAAAATGATTTGTTCCATAATCACGGAGAATCAGGAGTCATTTACCGTTATCCCCGGATACAGTATAAGAAAATCAGGGGGAAAGCGGCGCTGATGTGTTTTCAGGAAGGTACCGAAGCAATCCATGATTTTTTTTTCCAAACGGACTGGTCATTACGGATGGGAGAGCAGGAACATGAAATCAAAGTGGAGGAAATCAAAGCCCATCATTATAATATCGGTATATGGGAGAACCGTTTTGATTACCGAATTACCAACTGGCTCCCTTTAAACCAGGAAAATTATCAGAAATACCACCAGACCGTAAACCTGTCGGAAAAGATTGTGATTCTGGAGAAAGCCTTACTTGGGAACCTGCTTACCTTTACCCAGGAAATGGGAGTGGAAACCAGTAAAAAAATAACCGCCGTCATCACCCGGATTGACAGGGAAAAAGTAGTGCAATACCACGGACAGCTGATGCAAAGCTATGACATGCATTTCGCCACCAACGTTTCCATTCCCAATTATGCCTCACTGGGAAAAGGAGGCAGCATTGGATACGGCGTGGTATTCAAAGAAAAGAATTTGGAAAGGGGAAAAAAATACAATTACCTATGAATCAAAATAAAGATCTTCTGCGCGACAGAATATACCTGGCTGCGTTGCTGCATGATATCGGCAAGTTTTATCAAAGATCGGATGATGGCAATGTACAAACCTCAAAAGAGCTCAATGAATTTGTCAAAAACCTTGAATCCGTTTTTTGTCCGCTTTCACAAGATCATTGTTCCCGTACTCACCAACATGTGCTTTGGACGGCCCAGTTTCTGGAGAAATACCGGCAGGTTATGCTGAAACTCAATCAGAATTCCGACTGGCAAGACCTTTCCATCCAGGATAGTTTGCTTCATCTGGCAGCAGGTCACCACCTGAAACCCGACCAACTCTCCCAAGCCGGCAGAATTATTCGTGAAGCAGACCATCTCTCATCGGGAATGGATCGTTCCAATGATGAAGCATTGAAAGACGACCAGGAAGAAAAAGGAAGGGAAGCATTTAAAAAAATCAGAATGACTTCCATCTTTGAACAATTGCTCAGTGATGAAAAAAAACACTCTTACCATTTGCCTGTCGAAGCGGTTTCGCTGAACAAGGATTTTTTCCCATCCACCCATTTTGGAGTTGAAACTGACTATAAATCGCTGTGGGAAAAATTTAATCATGAATTCAAGTTCATTCAATCGTCCAATTCCAGGGCTTTCAGTGAAACTTTCCTGTATTTGCTCTATAAGTACACCTGCACTATTCCTTCCAGCACCATTAACTTTCCGGATGTTTCACTGTATGACCACTTGAAAACTACCGCTTCCATTGCAGTTTGCCTTTACGACTGGTCAAATGGAGAAAAAGCGGGGGATGATCCCTTTCTGATGATCGGAGGAGATTTTAGCGGAATTCAATCCTATATCTATAACATTATTTCAGAGAACGCAGCAAAAAACCTTAAAGGGAGATCATTTTATCTCAAGTTACTTTCCGACAGCGTTGTTATGTACATACTCAGGGAGTTAAATCTTTTTGAAGCAAATATCGTGTACAATTCTGGCGGAAGTTTTTACATACTTGCACCCAACACTGTTGTAATTGATCAGAAATTTAAAAAGGTAGTCAGCGATATTGAAGATAATATATTTAAAACACATGGGACTTCTCTATATGTAGCCATTGAAGCCATCACTATGGGGAAAGAGGCCTTCATGGAGAAAAAGGATAAAAAAGCTCCGGAGGATAATGACAGACCTTCGATAGCAAAAAGCTGGGATAAACTCTTTGAATCGCGGGATGCAAAAAAAAGTACCAGGTACGCTGAACGACTGGTCAACAATTATTCTGCTTTCTTCGAACCTGGTGAAACTGGTGGCACCACAAAACGGGATGCCATCACCGGGGAGGAAATTCCCGAACCATTTCAAAAAAACAGTTTTTCTCTTGAAGGGAAAAGACCGGACGAAAATACCAGAGAGGTCATTGCTGAACTGACCTGGAAGCAAATTAAACTGGGAAGAGAACTTAAAAAAGCAGAATTATGGGTAATTTCTGACGGGAAGCTTGATTATTGGTCCGACAGAGAATCGATTAATCCGGCCGGACTCGGGTATTATTACTATTTTCTCTCAAAAGAAGATGTAAAGAAAAAACAGGAACAGTTGAAAGCCTCAGCCGACCGTGTGAAAATCATCACCATCAACGGGAATCAGAAAGGAGAATGTGATTTTCTGAATTCGATGATTCAGGGAGCCGATAACATTTATGGATTCGACTTTTTGGGCGGGAATGACTATCCTGAAGATGAGCAGGGCAGTCCGCGACCGTTTGATCAGCTTGCAGGCGGAAAAGATTTTGACCGCTTAGGGATTCTCAGGATGGATGTCGACAACCTCGGAAAGATCTTCCGGCAAGGATTTGGAGAGAACCGGAGCAGTTTTTCCCGTTATGCCGCCTTAAGCCGGTCGTTCGACTGGTTTTTTAAAGGGTACCTGAATACCCTTTGGAAAGAACGTTTCAGTAAAACCACCTATATCCTGTACAGCGGGGGGGATGACCTGTTTATTGTCGGACGCTGGAACGATTGCATCGACTTTGCCGAGCTCATCCGGAAAGAATTCAGCGAATATGTGTGCCAAAATCCGAAACTGACCCTATCGGGGGGGGTGGCTGTGGTGACCCCCAAATTTCCCATAAAAAGAGGAGCACTGGAAAGCATGGAAGCAGAAAATTTGGCCAAGGAATATTGCCTGAAAAAAGGGAAAGATGAGATAATTAGCACCAAGGATGCCTTTACAATCCTGGGAATGCCACTTAGCTGGAATTATGAATACCCTAAAGTAAAAGAATTGAAGAATGAATTAGTTAAATTGCTAAAGGAAAACAAAATAACTAAATCTTTTCTGTTTAAAGT
>CAYWTT010000019.1:0-19145 GCA_964461245.1 uncultured Prolixibacteraceae bacterium
TCACCTGATTCCCCCGGTTTCAGGGCGAATGAACCAAGTGGGGTGAGGTTATCAAGTAGTTTAACCTGAATGGTCCGGGTAACGGTCTGCACCGGAGTCCCGTCGCCTTCACCGCCAAATGTCAACGGAGACAAAGTAACTGAAGTATATTTCAAGGCTTTTGCTTCACTTAAGCGGTAAAAATAGAAATACCTCCGGTTATCCCCACCGCCGGAAGTGGTCAGCGCCAACAAATCATTCTTCACATCAATGGCTGGATGGACATTGCTTTTCCCTTTCAGATAATAGGTTTCTTCACTGCTGTTTTCCCAGATGGCTCCCGGAGTATAGGCAACCCTCGAAACAGTCTGGGAAGAACCATATTCTCCGTCAGATCCTTTGGTGCCGTTGCTGTTAATCCAGATATAGCGGTCACTCCCCTCCTCCTCCACAACCAGGTTCGTTCCGTGACCGAAATATTTCAGTTGCATATAATCAGCATGGTTTTTATTAGCCTGCCCCCTGATCACAAATATGTACTGCGGCAGACTCCCTCCCAGCTGATCATAAAAAATAAAGTCCTGATAATCCATGTCAAAACTCTGTATCACACTGTTCCTTACAAGGTATACCCCCTTGCTGAAGACAAGGTCCTCATTCAGTGCAGATTCCAGCGGTTTGAGTGAATATCCCCTTACCACCCTCACGGTGGTAGTGGCCGTCAATTTACCGTCAGCGGAAGTCACCGTTACTTTAGAGGTTCCGAGAGCCCGGGCAACCACTTTACCCTTCTGATCCACCTGAATTACCGTTTCATCGGAAGCTCTCCATGACAATCCTTCAGGGTTTGCATCCGCATCGTACCAGAGGGTATCGGTTGTTGACGGAGGTGAGGTAACTTTCATGATCGCAGGCCGGACATTTCCCTGCTCCAAAATGGTATAGACCGTTTTGCCGAATTCAATGCTATAGGTTTCAGAAAGCACATCTTCTTCCGGCTTACAGGAGACGAAAGAAAAAACAGACAAAACAGCGAGCAGGATGTATCTGAAGAAAAACCGTTTCATTTATGGTCAATGGTTATACACATCTGTAGTTATGGATGGCCTCTTCGATCATTTGTCCCAGTTCAGAAATATCATTTACCACGATATCGGGTTTCAATCCGGATTGCTGCAGTATTTCCAGATCGGTTTCGCCCGAAAGAACCAGTACACCGAGGGCCCTGGCATCAATAGCCATTTGAATGTCGGTATAAATCCGGTCACCGATCATGGCAATCTGGGAGGGTTGAAGGTTGTATCGCTGCATGATCCCGTCGAGCATCTGCGGATCGGGTTTTCCGGTCACCGCATCCGGGTTTCTTCCTGTAGCGTGTTCCAGGCTTGCGCAGATGGAACCGCAGTCGACCAGGATGGTAGGTTCATCGGTAGGACAAACCCGGTCAGGATTCGTTGCTACATACAGCAAACCTTTTGAGATCCACCAGGCCGCCCGGCAAAGCCGGGAATAGGAGAGCGTTTTGTCAAATCCCACGACTACCGCATCGGGGACATCATTCGGGTGGTCATGAACCGATATGTAACCAGCCGCTTCAAATTCCCTGATCATGCTGGGAGTCCCCAGGATGAACAGCCGGTTTACCCGGGGATGGTTTTTCTTCAGAAAATCAATGGCCGCAAGGCTAGAGGTGTAAATCTCCTCTCTTTTGATGGAGATACCCATCTCCTTAAGAAGTGTCCGGTAGTCATTGATACTCTTGGAAGGATTATTTGTCAGAAAGGAATAGGTGATACCCAGTTTTTTAATCCTGTTTAAAAACGGGACCGTATAAGAGAAAAGGGTGCCACCGGTATATATCGTACCATCCATATCGAGAGCCAGATGGCGGATACGGCGAAGACGTTCCTGCAGATTTTCAGTGATTGGTTCAGTCAGGGATTTTTTGATTTCTGCTAAGTCCATATAAAACATATTGAGAGCGCCCCTTCAAACGGGTGCTGAAAAGATTATCTCATTTATTAATTTCCCAGATTCCCCCTTTTCCGAAGAGCGCGGTCATCCACTGGTCCAGATACCCGGTACGGAAAGCAAGGTCGAGTACGGTAATTCTGCGGCGAATTGCCATGGCCCGGATAAAGGAATCGCGGAGATATTCGCGGCTCATGCCGATTTGTTCCGGTTCCACAGGGGCGCCCACCAGTTTCAGCCTTCTGCGGGCTTCATCGAGCGGTACGATCTGTGCTTCCAGACGGGAACGTATCTCCGGCCAGTTTTGCTTCAGGGTGTTCAGCTGAACTTTTAGTTTTTCTTCTGATACATATTTTGCTCTGGTCTCCTGCAATCCCAGGTAGGGGAAGTCGGTTCCGGCAAACATCCGGGTCGCCCTTTCGTCCGATTCCTCCGGAGATGGCCATACCTTGCAGGCTGCTTCCACATCGAGGTTTTCAATCCTTGTTCTGAAAAGCTGGTCATAAAGGGCGGTAACTGCCAGCAAGCCCAAGCTGACCTGGAACCCATGGGAGACATGCTTTCCGTTATTCAGAAAATGCTGCATGTTCCACAAATGGCTGAACTGGTGTTCTGCGCCTGAAGCACAGCGGCTGGTTTTTGCATATTGCATGGCAAACCCGCCCAGCATCAATCCTTCAATTAGCCGGGTAAGTGCCTCCCGGTCTCCGGAGGCGATACCCTGTGGATCGGAAAGGGCATCGGACAGACCGTCCTGGACAATAGACCAGGCTTTCCGGTCAATGGCTTCCTCACCCATCCCGGATGCGAGGATCCAGTCCGCTCCAGCCGGGATTTTGGCGAATAGATCGGCATATCCCGAGGCGGTCATTTCAGCGGGTGCCTGGCTGATGATGTCAATATCGGCCAGGCAGGCCCGGGGGGCAGGACAGGCAAAGGTCTGTTTGGCCCCGTTTGCAGTGATGGAGGCACCAAACGCGGTATATCCGTCCATGCTTGCCGCTGTGGCCACACACAGGTAAGACCTTCCGGTCAGATACGACGAGAGTTTGACCAGGTCATTTATCGTTCCGGATCCCACTGCCACGGGAATGGCATCATGATTTTCGAAAACCGCCGTTAACCGATCCACATAGCTGTACTCGGCATACAGCTCCGGATCGTCAAAAACGAACGGAGGTTCCTGGTCAATCCCCGCTTTCTTAAACTCTTTTTCCACCGCTTCTCCCGCCACCCGGAAGGTGTTCAGGTCAGCCACCACAGCAGCCCTCTTCCCGGGGAACAGTTCCCTGAAAAGGCCCGGAACCTGGTTAAGTATCCCTGAGCCGATCCGGAGCGCCCGGGTATCAGTGGCTGCTTCCAGCGCTTTTTCAACTCTTGTCAATTCTCTCATCTTCTCTTTTGTCCTTTTTCCCTTGTTTTCAGGTTATTCCAGGAACATCCTCTCTTACCGATTATCGCAACTTAAGTGCTTCCCAGATTTCGGTCGGAATATCCGATTCAACAATATCCGGATTGGTCCGGATTTCCTGAAGGTAGGCTTTTTGTCTCTCTTCCGCTGAATTTAACTTATCATGCGTGGGAGCCACTGAAATCATGCAGCGTACGCCACTGGCATGAAGCATTTCCACGATTCTGGCATTTTCTGGCGTGATGGACGGCCCCACATAGGCAATCATGTTGTTCCACGGAACACCTGAGGCAGCCAGATCTTCATATTCTTTCATATTACGTGCAAATGCCGAAAGCATGACGTTGGGAAAGCGGTCATAATAAAACCGGGCCTGCTGCCCGCTGTGGACGGTCAGCATGACGTGATCCTCCGCATGCATTTTCTTGATCATGGCGGCTATCATTTCCATCGGAACATCCTTTTTATCCAGATTAACCACCGTTTTCCCCCTGCTCCACCGGATTACCTCCTCCAGCGTCGGAATGGTACAGCCGGTCACATTTCCCTCACTGTCCTTCAGCCTGACCGATTTTAATTCTTCCCATGTGTAGTTGCTTAACAAACCCTTGCCGGTAGTGGTCCTGTCCAGTGTCGCATCATGCATCAGCACAATCACGCTGTCTTTGGTCAGCCTCGGATCGATCTCGAAAAGCGCCGGCATCTGCCGGAGAACATTCTGAAATCCTTCCAGGCTGTTTTCCGGATATCCTTTCTCACGGCCTCCACGGTGTCCGCTAACCAGGATCGAGCCATCCCCTTTGTAACTGAGTGTTTTCCTGGGATTTCCCTTGCAAAAGAAATGCAGAGACTGTTTCCTTCCCTGACCCGCCACGGCATCTCCGGCGGAAAAAACACACCCTGCAAGAAACAGGACAACTATCCATGTCTTAAAACCTATCTCTTTCAT
This sequence comes from uncultured Prolixibacteraceae bacterium, assembly GCA_964461245.1. GTDB lineage: Bacteria > Bacteroidota > Bacteroidia > Bacteroidales > Prolixibacteraceae > UBA1413. Next base: position 4,311 of record CAYWTT010000019.1, read on the forward strand.
CATCTTCAACTGTAAAATATGAACGGTAAACTGCCCCGGTCATGACAATCCGGGATCTTCTGTTGGAGAATTTATTTTTTTTGTAAAGTAAAGAAATTTCAACCGGAGATGCGGCTTTGTGGCCACACCTCCGACAATCTAAAATATCAATAACATTAAAAGACTTCTACCAGCCAAAATTCTGTGTAAGATTCGTGTTATTTACAATTGCTGTCTGCGGAATCGGATGGGTATACCGGCTGTCGGTCCAAACCGTTTCATTTTTCTTTTTCAGCACCCCGTCCACATAAGTATAATAAGTTGCCTTACTCAGGTTAATGTAGAAAATATTCGGATCCGGTTTTGTTAATGCCTTGTCAACCAGCATGATGTCGGGGGTATTATCCCCGTCAATATCGTAACCCACGTTCTTTTCGGGAATATAGATGCTGGACCAGGTTTTCTGCAGCAAATCGCCCTGCTTCCAACGCATCAGGTCGTCATAACGCAGGCTTCCTTCCATGAACAGTTCGATGGCTCTTTCCCTGCGAATTTCCAGCAGCCACTTGTCGCTTATCTTATTGTTGTAATAGGCGATCAGATAAGGATCGGCCACCGAAGGCACCGCCCCGTTCACTCCGGAGCGTTCCCGGAGAGGTTTTATCGTTTTGTTCCAGATCGATTCGTCGAACTGACCCAGTTCATATTTTGCCTCGGCATAGTTCAGCAAAATCTCTGCATACCGGAATACCGGAATGGAGTTGTAACTGGTTCCCACAGTCTCGTAACTGTTGTCATCGATATTGAATTTGATCACCTGGAACCCGGTATAGGTAACATTCCAGTTGGGTTTGGTCAGCGTAACGACTCCACCCACTTTTTTGGTGAATCCAGGGGTTATGACGGTCTGTTTCAGACGGTAATCACGGTTCTTGGTCTCATCGATATAAGAAATCTTCTGGTAATCCGTTTTATCGGTGAAACGGCTGCCGTCGAGGCACAGATAGGTATTGATGAACTCTTTGGTGGGTGACCAGCGGTTTGTGTTGTTGCCGGCCGAACTAAACCTGAGGGTCACATCATGCATGGAGACAGAAGCCTGGTATTCATGGGCAAAAATGACCTCCGTATAGTTGACCGCCTGCTCCGTGAAGAGTTTCCTGTATTGCGTCTGTACATTTGAAGAACTGGATACCAGTGCGAATTTATTGGAACTCATCAGTGCATCACAAGCCGACACACATTCATTCAGGAAGCGGGTGCTGGCACCGGCATCCGACCATGGCTTGCCGGTTGCGGGATTTACCGTGTGATATTTACGGTAGGTTCCTTCATACAGGCAGATCCTGGCTTTCAGTGCCAGAGCAACATACTTGCTGATCACACTGGTTTTCAGATATTTGCTGGCATCGGAACAGTTTGTGCAGGCATAATTCAGGTCTTCGAGTACCTTATCCATCACATATTCGCGGCTGTCACGCGGTTTATACAGTTTTTCAGTATCATTGGCATCAATGGGTTCATCATACCAGGGCACATCGCCGAAGAGGCGCACCTTGTCATAATAGAACCAGGCTCTCCAGAAACGGGCAACCCCCTGATAGTGTTTCAGAACCGAGGGATCCGAGATGGCAGGGGCAGCCTTGTCCATGTTCTTGAGAAAATAGTTGATGCGGTAAAGATTTCGCCAGTCGGTATTGCTCCAGCCGGTTTGTTTGGTGAAATCCCACCCGTTCAGAAGGAACGGCTGAACCGAACTGATGGCCAGATAATCCGCATAATTGTCGTAATCCCAGGTCAGCTCTTCCGCACTGGGCATCATATTTTGGATCAACCCGTTTGCATAGATCACCAGGTCATTTTCGGATGCGAAAAACTCTTCAGATCCGATGGAGCTATATGGTTCTCTGGTCAGAAAATCATCACAGGATGTGAGAAGCAAAACGGATAAACATACGAGTATAACAGACTTTTTCATATTGACTTCTCCTTAATTAAAATGTAACATTAACACCAATGGTAAATGATTTCATCATCGGATAACTGTAGCCATCACCGGCACCCCCCTTGGTATTGTAATAATCTGAGTCACCTGCTTCAATTACTTCCGGGTCGAAGTTTTTGGCCCATTTTTTCAGCGGAGTGAAGGTAAGAAGGTTCTCGCCTGACAGGTATAGCCTCAGATCCTGCATTCCAATCGCCTGGGCGATCCTGGCGGGGAAAGTGTAATCCACGGTGAGGGTTTTCAGGCGCAGATAGGATGCATCCTGCAGGTACTTATCGGTAGGATTTGAAAGTGTTCCGGCACCGACCTCTGCAATGTAAGAACGTAAGCGGGGCCAGTAAGCATCTCCGTTGGTGATGTTACCACTGTCATCGATACCGGCTTCGTTTTCAGGATTGTGCCAGGGAAGTGCGAATCCGTATGGACGGCCATATTGTCCCCAGAAATAGGAAGATTCCTTGGCGGGATACCAATCACGTTTCCCAACCCCCTGCCAGAACATGGACAGTCCGATCCGGTTCCAGTTGGCACCCAGGTTGAGCCCGTAACTGTAACGCGGGGTCATATTTCCGATGATGGTCAGGTCGCCGTGATCAGCCAGGGTGTTGCTCCCATTGGTGATTTTGGTCGGATCGTCATCCAGGTTTTGGAATTTGACGTCACCGGCCTCCCACAGATTCCCTGTTCCGTTAAAGTTTGTAAACTGGGTCTGACTGGGAGAATTAGCCACATCCTCGGCATTCTGGAAAAATCCGGCCACTTTGTAACCCCAGATCTCCCCGATTTCCATGCCTTCATAATATCTCGTGGTATAAATCGTAGGCAAAGCATTGGTTGTGGAAGTGTACCGGGTAACGAAGGTGTTGCTGTTCCACAACATGAATTTAAGATTGTATTTCAGGTCTTTACCACCCACTTTGAAGTGGTCTCTCCAACCCATGCTGAACTCCCATCCGTCGGTCCTCATGTCGGCATAATTGCCGTAAGGGGCCTCATTTCCATAGACGGCGGGCAACTCTTCACCAGCCACATACATGTCGGTCGTATATCTTTTATATACATCAAAAACTGCATTGAACCGGCTTTTGAAAAGGTCCACATCCACACCCAGGTCAACAGTGGAAGCCTTTTCCCAGGTCAGACCGCTGGGTATCGGAGTGGGAGCGGTGGTATAGGCACTGCTGGTTCCGTTGATGATCACGGTCGATTTGGAAACCCCCATGGTGGAAAGATATTTGTACGGGCTGATCAGTCCGTTCCCCGATGTACCCGCAGAAAAACGTACTTTCAGGTTGTCGAGCCATTTGTCCCTGGCCGATTTCAGGAAACCTTCCTCGGAAATTCTCCAACCCAGTGATCCTGAAGGGAAAAATCCCCATTGCTGATTGGACGGGAATTTGGAAGTCCCGTCGTAACGACCGCTGATCTCTGCCAGGTACTTGCTCTTAAAGCTGTAATTGGCCCGGAAGAAGGTGCCCACAAATCCCCATGAATAGCTTCCGTTGTCCTTGATATTGAAATCGGTTCCGTCAAGCAGGGAGAAGTTGGGTTTATCGGGTAACAACACACCCCGGCGGTTGGTAAGAGTCGACAGGTAGGTCTTATCCTCGATGTTCCACCCTGCCAATGCAGTCAGGGAATGGTTGTCACCCAGGCGGGGAGTATAAGTCAGCGTGGCATTTGCTGCCAGATATTCATTGTTGTAAGTGCGGTTTTCCAGATAGCTGTATGTCTGATGTACCACGGGAACAGTCGGACTGATATAACCTGTGTAGAGATTGCCAATCTGGTCTCTGTTCGACTGGTTGTAGAAGTAGGTAAAATCAGCCTTCCCCACCAGCACATCTTTCAAAAAGTCCACAGTCATGGTGGTGGTGTTTCTCAGGTCAAACTTCGTATCTTCCCGCCAGGAGGTTCCTTCCACAAATCCTGCCCAGCCGATGTATACGGCACATTCAGTCCAGGTTCCGTCAGGATTTCTCTCCATGGTCATCGGAAAGGCCTGTTGTTCCAGTTGCCGCTGAATGGGGAATATCTCCGAATTGTCGGTTGAACTGTTGGAATACATGACGATGGGTTCATGGTATTTTCTACGGAAGAAGTCGGTGTTGTTTTCGATTTTCAGCCAGGGCCGCAACATCACACTCCCTTTTGCCCGCAAGCTGTATCTCCTGAAATCCTCATTGCCGGCGTTGTAAATTCCTCCCTGCTGGTAGAAAGAACCCGACAGAAGGTAGGTCCCCGTCTCATTCCCTCCGGAAACACTGAGATTATGCTGGGTGGCCGTGGTTGAATTTTTGTAAATGACCTTGTGCCAGTCGGTATTCCCAAAATAATCATAGTAACCCTTGGCATTTACCCTCACCCGGTCGAGTGACCGGTCAGCATCCCTGACCACCAGTTCATTGTACCAGTCGTTCCAGCTGACAGCCCACTTGTTGAATACATTGTTAATGGTACTGGGTGCCTGTCCCTTGTAATTATAGTATGACTCATAAAACGAGTTGGTCCATTGCAGACCGTCGTTTACGATTTGCGGCTCCACGGTGCGGCTCATGATAGAGGTGCTGCCGCTGTACTGGATTTTGGGTTTGCCGGCTGCTGCCTTTTTCGTGGTGACCAGCACAACCCCGAACGATCCCCTGGCCCCGTATACTGCGGTTGAAGAGGCATCTTTCAGCACCGAAACGGATTCAATATCATCCGGATTCACCGTGGTCAGGTCACCTTCCACTCCGTCAATCAGCACCAGCGCACTTCCTCCCGATCCGATCGAGTTAACCGATCCGCGGATCTGAATATTCGCGCTGCGGGAAGGTTTACCATCCACCATGGTAATGGTCAGCCCCGGGATTTCACCCTGCATGGAACGGACAATGTTGGGATTGGAACGGTTTTCGAATATCTCCCCGGAAACCTGTTCAATAGCTCCGACAACATCCCGGCGTTTCTGCACGCCATAACCGACCACGACCACTTCGTCCAAAGCCTCAGTGCGCTCCTGGATCTGAATGTCAAAATTCAACTTATTGCCGATGGCAATCTCCTGGTTCACATAACCGACGAACGACACGTGAATCAAGGCATTCTCCTTCACATCCAGGGAGAACTTCCCGTTCACATCGGTAACCGTACCGTTGGTTGTCCCTTTCTCGACCACATTGACCCCGGGAATGGCCTCACCCTTCATATCCCTAACAATCCCGGAGATCTTTCTGGTATTTTGCTGAATCATCTCACCAGCAGTTCCCGATGCATCCCTGGCATCCGCCTGGTGAATGCCGGTTTTCGCAGCAAATGATCCGGGAACGAAAATGAACAATGTGAGAAATACAATCCCCATTGCCCGACATAGTCGCTTCAAATAATTCATAACGCAATTTTTGGTTAGTTTAAAACACTCTTCTCAAACACTCTTCTCAAATATATCTCTATAGTTTGATCGCTTTCCTTTTCATCCATGTCACCCCCGGGAGATCAGGTCCCGTGCCTCTCCCGCCCTGCTGCCGGCCTCTCCGGCAGTTTCGTTCAACGACTTAGACCGTTTCTTATTATTTCTTTTCAATACTAAAAAACTTTCCATTTGTTTCGAAGCAAACATATAAAAAAAAATAATATAACAATACACAATGAAACAAAATTTCAACTTTCCCTTTTTTAGCTGATTTATTTAAAAAAGGATTTTTTTGCAATCAATAATCATTACTTTTATGATATTAAAAAATAACCTATGATAAGCATAGCTGAAAGACATAAATTTATACTCGAATCCTTGAGGAAAGACGGGTTTATCAAAGTAGTCGACATGGCCAAATCCCTGGACGTCACCACCGTAACCATCAGGAAAGACCTGAAATACCTGGAAGGGAAAAAGATGCTTTACCGCACACACGGCAGTGCCAGCCCGATCAATCCGCTTGCTTCCGACCTGGACGTGACGGAAAAACAAAAAATGAGGATGGATGAAAAGAAAAGGATAGCCCTGGCAGCCTGCAGGCTGGTTGAGGAGAACGATTCAATCATCATCGCCTCCGGGTCCACGGTCTTTACCTTTGCGGAAAACATCAAACCTATCAATCACCTGACGGTAGTTACCGCATCCCTTAAGGTGGCCATTCTTTTAAACGAGCTGAACAATGTCGACGTCCTGCAGCTGGGAGGAATGGTCCGCAAAAACTCGGTGTCGGTGGTCGGAGCATACTCCACCAGGCTCTTCGAGGACATTACCTGCTCAAAACTCTTCCTGGGTGTGGACGGCATAGATCCCGAGTATGGAATTACCAATTCGAACATTGAAGAGGCCCAGCTCAATAAAATCATGATGAACTCTTCCCTGCGAACCGTGATTCTGGCCGACTCAACCAAATTCGGTAAAAGAGGCTTTGGGAAGATTTGCAACCTGGACCAGGTTGACATCATCATCACCGATTCCGGAATCCCGGGGATGATGGCCAAGATGATCGAAGAATCAGGTGTTGAGTTAATTATTGCCTGAAAAACCGATCACTCCCCGTTAGCCTGCATCATGGCATGATGCGCTGTTTTGGCATTGTTGGGAAGGGTGATGAACCAAGTCAGCAAAGCACTGATCACATAAAGGATGGCCAATATCCAGATCACTCCACCGTTGCCGAGCTTCCCGATAAACAGACCTACCAGGGCAGGTCCGATAAAAACCGGAAGGCCTGCGCCCAGATTCAGGATCGACATGGCTGCCCCCTTCTCGGTCTGCACCAGTGATGGAACCAGGGCCGACAGGGGGACATACCCGGCAAGCAAAGCTCCCCATGAGACACCGCATATCATCACCACCCAGAAATTATTGCCGAACAGTTGTGGAGAATAGTAAAACAACAGCGTGGTCATCGCGCAGCCTACCCCGCCAAACCACATGACTGTATTTCTCCATCCGATGTAGTCACCCACAAAACCAAAGATCAGGTTAAAAACAATATTGGCTGTAAAAATGGTTCCCCAGATCTGCAACCATTCCGTGGTTGAAAATCCGTGCGAGGCCATATAGGTAGGCAGGAAAACCGGAAATGCAAACTGTGCGGTGGTGTTGATCACCCTCACCAATCCTCCCAGTAACACTTTGGGTTCATCCCGGCCGATACTGAATCCCCGGCCCAGTTCACGAAGTTTCTCCCTGACCCCCCCTTTTATTCCGGAGGCGGTTTTGTCCTTCACCAGGACCAGGGCAAAAAAGGCGCCCAGCAATACCCAACCCAGCGCACTCCAAAGCGTTTCCATATAGCCGAAACGGATGATCGACCAGCTTGAGTAATAGGCTCCCAGCACAACCAATCCCCCGGTGAAGACAAACCAAAACCAGCCTACCGCCCTTCCCAGCTTCTGCCGGGGGCTGCGATAGGTAATCCAGACCAGAAAGGAATAGGCAAACAGCGGATACCCGAATCCCCGGAGAGAATAAGTCATCAGCATAACAGCCTGATGAAGCCCGGGTAAGGCGTATCCCACAAATCCGACGGTTCCCAGAAGGTATAACACCAATCCGGCCAGCATTGTCTTTTTTACTCCGAAACCCTCAGCCAACACCCCTGAAAACCAAGACGATATGGCAATGGTAATGCCATATACGGTAAACAGACTGGCTGACTGCTGTATCGTAAGTCCCCGCTCTATCAGGTATGGACTGAGCCAACCCTGCTCCATACCATCTCCCATCATGAAGATGAGTATGCCCAGATAACCCCATGCCAGGGACCGCGGAATTCCGATCCTATCCAGAACGTTTTGATTTATTGCAGATTCATCTTTCATATCAAATACCTTTAAGTTTCCTTGACTTTCCTTTAGTTTCGATTTTGGGCATAAAGCTAACAAAATTATCTATCACACAAACTGCATGGGTGGGATTGTTGATTTTTTTAGTCCGGACAAGCAGACTGGACTAAAATGATCTACATTAATAATTTGGTTGCAAGGGGGATAATTTTAATTATTATACTTAAATTTCAGTTATTATTCTGTAATCTTGCACCCCCATTTTTTCGGGAAGTGTTTATATAACTTATTATAAACCTTTTAATTAACTTTTCAGAATGGATTGGTTTAATGTATTATTGTTCCATGAAGGTATCGCACACACCCTGTTGATTTACGCATTCGTCATTGCGTTGGGGGTACTCTGCGGCAAGATTAAATTCTTCGGCATCTCTCTGGGCCCCACTTTTGTACTGTTTGCCGGGCTTCTGGTCGGACATCTGGGATTTACGGTCAATCCTGAGGTAGCCGATTTCATCCGTGAATTCGGTTTGATTCTGTTCATTTATTCCATTGGTCTCCAGGTAGGCCCCGGTTTTTTCTCTTCCTTTAAAAAAGGGGGAATGCAGCTGAACATGATGGCCACCGGGGTTGTGGTGCTTGGAGCGCTGGTTACCATATTCTTCTATTTTATTCTGGGAGGCCGTGTTTCCATGCCGATGATGGTGGGGATCATGTCGGGTGCGGTTACCAATACTCCGGGCCTTGGTGCGGCCCAGGAAGCGCTTCGGCAGGCGCATGAAGCCGGACAAATCACGGAAATACCCCAGATTGCCCTCGGGTACGCCGTAGCCTATCCCCTGGCCGTAGTGGGCATCATCCTCTCCATTGTCCTGGTGAGGATTATTTTCAGGATTAAACTCGAAGAAGAAGAGAATGAGCTTATATCGGAAGAGGAATCGGCCTCCGACAATCCGGAAAAAATCACCTTAAAGCTGACCAACAAGGCTGTCAGCGGGCGTGCACTCCATGATATCAAAACGCTCGTCGGTCGTAAGTTCATTGTTTCCCGGATGATGCGTAACGGTGAATTTTCCATACCTCAAACCGATACCGTACTGAGAGAAGGAGATATCCTTCTGGTTATTACTGCCTTGGCAGATGTGGAACCCATCAAGGCCTTTATCGGTGAAACGGCCGAAATGGACTGGAGAATCTCGGAAAAACGGCTGGTCTCACGCCGGATTGTGATTACCCGCAGTGAAATCAACGGAAAAAAACTGGGCTCTCTGAAAATCCGCAATATATACGGGGTCAACATCACCCGTGTCAACCGTTCCGGCGTCGACCTGCTGGGAACAGCCAACCTGGTCCTGCAGATGGGTGACCGGGTTATGGTGGTGGGAGAGCTCGAGGCTATTGAAAAAGTGGAAAAATTCCTGGGCAATACCCTGAAAAGGTTGAATGAGCCCCATATTATCACCATTTTCATCGGAATTTTCCTGGGTATCCTGATAGGGAGCATCCCCTTCTTCATTCCGGGAATGCCGATGCCGGTGAAACTCGGTCTGGCCGGCGGCCCCCTGATCGTTTCCATCCTGATAGGACGGTTCGGCTATAAGCTTAAACTGATTACCTATACTACCCAAAGCGCCAATTTCATGCTGCGTGAAATCGGCATCTCCCTGTTCCTTGCCAGCGTGGGCATTCTGTCGGGAGAAAAATTTGCTGAAACGGTATTTTCAAGCAACGGATTGCTATGGGTTGGACTCGGCTTTCTGATCACCACCCTCCCCTTACTGATCATGGGAATCATTGGCCGGAAATTCGCCCGACTGAATTACTTCTCCCTGATCGGATTGCTGGCAGGCAGTACTACCGATCCACCGGCCTTGTCCTATTCAGGTTCCATTGCCAACAATGATCAACCGGCTGTTTCCTATTCCACGGTATACCCGTTAACCATGTTTTTACGGGTCATTCTTGCCCAGATTCTGATTCTGGTATTTATCTGATAAGATCCCGGGAGGGGCTCAAGAGCATATAAGAAAGGTTCATGGCAAACATTCCGCCGGCCGGCAGCTCCCGGAGCTTCCGATAAGGGTCCATCTCTTCACTTGGCCAGCTTGTACACCTCACTTCCTGCCAGGAGAAAAGCTCCCAATCCGTAGTCCTCAAAATTAGGCATGGTGTCATAGCCCACCGGCTGGCTGGATTTGGGTTCTTTGCCGGTTCCCTGCATATATCCCAGGAAACCATTGGGATGAAGCGCCTTTCCACACAGCGCGTTCCACCCTTTTATCACCACAGACAGGTATTTGCTTTTTTTCAGACAGCCATGGTTGATCCCCCAGGCCATACCATATATAAAAAAGGCCGTGCCTGAACTTTCCGGACCCCCGAAATTTCCCGGATCATGAAGGCTTACGTTCCAGAAGCCATCTTCCCGCTGGACCTTCACCAGCGCTTCCGCCATGGTTTTTAACATGCTCCTGTATTCCTTCCGCTGCTTCCTGTCGGGGGGATTCTGTTCAAGCACGCGGGCCATGGCAGCGATTACCCAGCCATTTCCACGCGACCAATAGCAATCTTCCCCGTTAGGCTCTTTATAGGGAGGAAGAAAATCCTTGTCTCTCCACCATAGTCCATCTTCGGGATTGAAAAGCCCCCTGCCCCCTTCCTTATTGCGGGTATGGAGATACATCTCAAACAACCGGTCCCAGTATTTTTCATCTTTCTCCAGGGCTCCCAGCCGGGCAAAAACCGGCATGGCCATCTGAAGGGCATCAATCCACCACCAGTCGTCAATCTTATCGGAAGCCACCATTTTGTCGACCGCTTCCTTCAGTATCCGGATCCGCTCCGGTTGCGGATCAATTCTATACAGATCGATATAGGTCTGACCACACCCCATGTCATCGGCATTCCGGTTGTCGTTTCGCCATGCCAGACCCCACTGGTGGGATTCCCCCCAGCGGACAGCATAGTTCAGGTATTTTTCATCGGGATGGATTTTATAAAGCGCCATCAGTCCTTCATAATAGGAGGCACGGGTCCAGATATTGCTGGGCCTCATTTTATCGCCCACGATTGGAGCGCCGGGATCGGGCCATTTCTGCATAAAATAGCCGTTGGCCAGGATCATGTTCTTCAATACCTGTTCCCTGGAAGGAACCGTTTGTGCTGAGGCTGAACAGGCAAAAAAAGCCATCAGCAGAATCAATGTAACTGTTTGTTTCATGACTGAATTGTTTTAAGAAGAATCACTGATTGAATAATTGGACTTCCTTACCGTTGTATTTGATTTCCATCTTTTTCAGGTTGCCGGAGAGTAACTGCACCGGCAGCTCCCGACTCGCCAGGATAATCCGATATATCCGGTCTTTCACCATTCCGTCAAATTCACCCCTGTGGTCCGAGATGGTCAGGATGCGGTTCGCTTCTGACCAGGAAAAACGGATCGTGCTGAATCTACCCTTTTCATAGTTGTAATTGGTGCCTTCATCCTCATAGAGATCGAAGCTGCAATCCGCGCCGGTATAAATATACACGTCGAGCGGAGCATCCCGTTTTTCATCGGTGTTTTCGATTTCAGGCCCCACGGGGATTATGGAACCTTCCTTGACGAAAAGCGGCATCCCGCCGGAAGGGGCGTCGACCGTCATAACCTGGTTGCCGGCATAGTATTTCCCGGAATATAGATCGTACCAACCCTTAGCGGGAAAAAGAACCTTCCGTTGCCGTGCCCGGTAGGTCGCAACCGGACAAACCATCAGGGAGGGTCCAAACATATTTTGATCACCTCTGTTCCATACCCTCCGGTCATCCGGAAAATCCATGGCAAGGGCCCGCATGATGGTGTACCCTTCATGGAAGACCGCTCCGGCCAGACTGCTTAGGTAAGGCATCAGTCGGTAGCGAAGCTTGCAGTAATAAAGCATCGACTGATAAGCCGGATGGTTTTCAGGAGCAAGGTTGAAGATTTTCCGGAAGGGATATAGTACATGGGAGCGGAACAGCGACACAAAAGCCCCGAATTGGAACCAACGGTTGTTCAGTTCGCGCCATTCATCCATCTCAGGGGTGCCCTCCTTGGCCTGTTCAGATTTTCTCTGGACACTGAAGCCTCCTATATCCATGGTCCAATAGGGCAGTCCCGCCATGGAGAAGTTGATTCCGGCGGTAATCTGCGATTTCAGATCTTCCCAGCAGGTGCCGATATCACCGCTCCATGTGGCTGCCCCGTATCGCTGCATGACTGCGAAACCAGAGCGGGTCAGGATAAATCCACAGTCGACATAATTTTTAGCCCGCTCTCCTTCATAAATCCCTTTGGCATTCATCAGGGCATAGGTGTTGAAATATTTCGCAGAAGGCCCCATGGCCGTGGGATTCATCAGCTGTTTCCGGTATTCCATGCTGGCATTCGACAGAATGTCAGGTTCCGACGCATCCATCCTCCAGGCATCGAAACCTTTGGAATAGAGATGTTCCTCTATCCGCTTCCAGAAAAGTTCCCTTGCCCCTGCGTTGTATGCATCGTAAAACGATCCTGTGTAGCCCGGCCAGATCCAGTCACGGATGCTGCCCCTGACGGCCCGGGGGTATATCCATCCCCGGCTGTACATCTCGTCATAGTGTTCCATGCCGGTATAAAATTTAGGCCAGACTGAGATCATGAGTTTTGCGTGAAGGTCATGCACCGCTTTCACCATTTCCAACGGGTCGGGAAACCGGGCTTTATCAAATTCATGGCTCCCCCACTGGTCAACTTCCCAGTAAGACCAATCCTGCACGATGTTGTCAACTGGAATATGCCTTTCCCTGAATCCGGCCAGGGTATTCACCAGTTCATCCCGGGTTTTGTAACGCTCCCTGCTTTGCCAGAATCCCATGGCCCATAGCGGCATAACCTGCGCTTTTCCGGTGAGTTTGCGGTAATTCCTGATCTCCCCGTCTATGGATTTTCCCCTGATAAAATAGTAGTTGATCTGGTCGCCCATTTCCGACCAGAAAGAGATATCGTTCCTCGTTTCTGGATCAACCGGAAACAAAGCCTTCAGGCTGATATAGGACACCCCTCCGTCAGGTATCCATTCCAGTTTGAGATGGTATTTCTGACCTTCCTGCATGTCAATTCCGAATTTGGCAACGGAAGGACTCCAGGCGGTTCTCCATTTGTCGGCACAGAGCGTTCCGTCGATCCAGATCCGGGTATACCCGGCATAATAGAGTAAAAAAATTGAAAACTCCCGATTCATGGGGCTGAAGATCCCCTTCCCAGGTGATATTGGCATTGCGGAAATCAAATCCTTTCGGAAAATTCCGAATGGTGGTCAGGTTCTCATAATCGATGGCCGTTTCCTTTCTTTCCTTAAAGAGGTGATCCTTCTCCCGGTCGTCGAGATAGGTGGCTGTCAATCCCCCCTCTTCCCCGTTGTTACCGAAAAGGGAGAACTGGTCAAGCTGTCCGTAAGGACGGAGATCGCCAAAACAGGAGAATGAGTAGTTGTCCCAAAACAATCCGTAATTTTGGGTGGAGACGTCGAAAGGGACCGATACTTTGGTGTTGTATTGATAAAGCTCCTCATTTTTACCCTTGTAGTTGAGCTTGCCGGAATGGTCAAAAAAAGCCACTTCCCCAGATGTTTTCAATACTTTAACCTCAATTTCGGCAGTAGTGATGATCAGGGTATCCCCAAGCTTTTTCAGTTCATATTCTGCAGGAGTAAAACCGGTAGGAACCACCAGTCCCTGATCATTGCTGAAAGTCTTACCCGCACTGGCAGCCACCTTGATGATTTCCTCACTTAAAGGTACAATTTGTATGGCTCTGGCTGTCTTTCCACCGGGGTGCGAAGGGGACACCGTTACTCCTCCGGGTCCGGAATCCCAGTTTTTCAGTGAACAGGAAAAAGCAATAAGGCCTGTCAGGACCGCTAAAGATGCTTTCTTCATGTAAAAGATCAATTAGTCAGGTGAATATGACATGCAGGGATACTCCGGCCTTTTGCTGTTTTTTTCATGAAACCGGTTATCACGGCTTAAATTTACCTTTTTTTGGCCGCATCCTGAAAAAAATTTGAAGGAATTCATTCTCCCGATTTGCCCGACGGAACCGCTGAAGCTCCTCTATCCCGGTAAAAAAAGAAACGCGGGGGTGAAATGGTTTAAAAATTCCACTATTTTAGTTTTCAAATCCAAAATCAAAATGTGATGTACCGGCTTCTCTTAACCCGCCTCTTTTTTTGCCTGGTGATTATGTTTCCTGCATCGGCACAAGCCAAAAAGAACATCATCGCCAGGGGCGCCCGGCTTGAAAAGCTGGCCGGCGGTTTCATTTTTACCGAAGGTCCTGCGGCCGACAAAGCAGGCAATGTCTATTTCACCGATCAGCCCAATGATAAAATTCTGAAATGGTCGGTCGATGGTGTGCTGACCACCTTTTGCAACCTTTGCGGCAGGGCCAATGGATTGTATTTTGACCAGGCGGGGAATCTGATCTCCTGTTCCGACCAGGACAATGAATTGTGGAGCATCGACATGGCCGGGGATCACCAGGTGCTGGTAAAGGATTTCAACGGGAAAAAACTGAACGGACCGAATGACCTTTGGATTCGCCCCGACGGGGGGATTTATTTTACCGATCCCCTCTATGTAAGATCTTACTGGAGCCGTGATCCGGCCATGCAGCAGGAAGGCCAGCATGTGTACTACCTTTCGCCAGATCGTACCAAACTGGCCGCAGTGGACACTGATCTGGTCACTCCTAACGGGATCATAGGTTCTCCTGACGGAAAAACACTTTTTGTGGCAGATCTCCGTGCCGGGAAAACATACCGCTATTCCATTCAGAAAGATGGAAGTCTTTCACACAAAACGCTTTTTGCCCCAATGGGTTCCGACGGAATGACCATCGATTGCCACGGGAATGTCTACCTTACCGGTCACGGAGTTACAGTTTTCAACGCCAAAGGAGAAAAGATAGAACACATTCCGGTGGAAACCAAATGGACCGCAAACGTAACATTCGGGGGAAGAGACCGTAAAACATTGTTCATCACTGCTTCCGAATCGATCTATGGACTCAGAATGAACGTAAGGGGAACAGAATAACACTACAT
>CAYWTT010000020.1:0-18975 GCA_964461245.1 uncultured Prolixibacteraceae bacterium
ATACCGGCAGGATCTGTGTGAAATCGTCCTCAACGGTCTTGTCAATCCGCGCGAGCCCTGCTTTCAGGCTCTCCTTGCCGTTAAAATATATATTGTATCGAGCCGTTATGTTATGATAAGTCCTTGATGCACGGGTGTTCTTTTCAGTTGAACATCCTGCAAGGAGAGCGGCCATAAAAAAAATACATGCTGTATTTAATAATATCTTATTCAAACAGATTCCCGATTTATTTAAAGTTAAACTGGATTGTTTTAAAAATATTGCCTGCCTTATCCGGAAAATTCCCGGTCAATAAGGTTTACAAAACTACAAAAACCACTGGCATTATTTTTTGGTAATCTTCACTTTTTGGGTCGGATCGAGGGTGGCATTGCGGAGATCGAGCTGCCGGACCACTTTTTCAGCCAGGCCGGCAAATGCCAGGCCGGTTATTGATTGCGGATCGGACGCGGAAGGACTGCCTTCATCTCCCCCTTCGCGGATACTCTGGACCAGGGGAATTTGTCCCAGTAGCTCCAGTCCCAGCTCATAGGCGAGCTTCTTTCCGCCATCTTTGCCGAAAATAAAATATTTGTTTCCGGGGAGTTCTGCCGGTGTAAACCATGACATGTTCTCCACCAGGCCCAGGACAGGCACATTGACCGATGGGCTCCGGAACATGCTGACGCCTTTTACCACATCCGCGAGGGCAATATCCTGTGGCGTGGTAACGATAATGGCTGCCGTAACCGGTACGGTCTGGACCAGAGTGAGATGTATGTCGGAGGTCCCGGGAGGAAGATCTATCAAAAGATAATCAAGGGGTCCCCAGTCCGCGTCACTGATCAGTTGTTTCAGGGCATTCGAAGCCATCGGGCCCCGCCAGATCAGTGCACTTTCGGGAGCTACAAAAAATCCGATGGAAAGGAACTTCACCCCGAATCTTTCAACCGGAACGATCAGGTCCCTGTTTCCTTCCTGACGGGCCGCAGGCCGAACTCCTTCCACCCCGAACATTTTCGGAATGGAGGGACCAAATATATCGGCATCGATCAACCCTACCGATGCTCCTCTGTTGGCCAGGGCTACCGCCAGATTGACCGCGACTGTCGACTTTCCGACACCGCCTTTGCCCGAAGCAACGGCTATGATGTTTCTAACTCCCGGAAGCACGGGCTTTTCCATATCATGAATGAACTTAATGGCGATATTCCCGCTGATCTCCACCTCAGGGCCCAGATTCGCCACAATCGCTTCCTCACACTTTTTCCGGATCAGGTAGATGTTTGGATCATCAGAACGCTGGAACACCAGGGAGAAGGAAACCCTCTGCCCTGCCAGCCTGATTTCCTGCACCATGTCAAGGGCTACAATATTCTGGGTTCCGCCGGGATAAATAACGCTTCGCAAAGCGTCGGTCACATTTTTGGGTACGATCAATTTACCCGGAATTCTATTCATTGACTTCTTTTTTTAATCCATTTCCATACTCAATTCTTTCAGGGGATCCCAGAATTTCCTGTCAAAATCGACTACCTGGTCATCCCTGATCTCGATGCCTTCGCTCTCAAGCAGCTCCTGCATGGTCAACAGTGTTCCAAAATGGTGTTTTCCTGTAAGCAGTCCGTTCCTGTTTACTACCCGGTGTGCCGGTATCCCCTCTGAGGAATAATGAGAGCTGTTCATGGCCCATCCCACAGTCCGTGCAGATCCGGAAGTCCCGATATAGGCAGCAATCGCTCCATAAGAGGTAACTCTTCCCGGTGGAATTTTTTTCACTACCGCATAAATCCTGTTGTACAAATCGTTCATATCCTGTTTATTGACGGGCACTCCTGCCAAAACTCCGGTAACTGTCTTTTTCATACTCCTCCTCTGGCTCTTCGAAATGGTCTGCTTCTCCCGGGATAAAGGCAAGGTACTTTATGGGTATTCCGCGGTCGGTCCACTGCTTTTCATAAAATGTGCGTATACCCAATATTTCATTTAACAACCCGGACCCATATAAGTTATCGGTTTGGGCTGAAATTTTAAAATTATTCCTTTGGACCATCCCCAGCGTGTAATTGTATTGAAATGCCGAATCGGTCTTCAGGTGGATGATCCCGCTTCCTGCAAGAAATCTTTTGTAACGGCAAAGAAACCAGGTGGAAGTGAGACGCTTCCTGACATTTTTCATCTGCGGATCGGGGAAAGTCAGCCAGATCTCGGAGATCTCACCCCGACCGAACAGAAGATCGCTGTTCTCAATTTTTGTACGGATAAAAGCGACGTTCTTCAACCCTTTCTGATTAGCCAGTTTTGCACCGGTAAACATCCTTGCCCCCTTGATATCGATCCCGATGAAGTTTTTTTCAGGATACCGTTCAGCCAGGCTGATTGTATACTCTCCTTTTCCGCATCCCAGTTCCAGAATGATGGGAGCATTATTTTTAAAATAGCTTGTTCCCCAGAGGCCTTTCAGCGGAAAACCTTGTTGCATGAGACCTTCATAGGTGGGCTGAAAGACGTTCTCAAAGTGGGCCATCTCCGCAAATTTGGCCAGTTTATTTTTCCCCACGTCCCTATGATTATTTGACTTTTTCCACTCTGATGCCGATATCTGTAATTCCCTTCAGCATTAAGGGCCGCATGCCGTGTTTCAGCTTTATGGAATAACTTCCCGGTTCCGGGAAAAACACATGCTGACGGAATAATATCCGGTTATCATAGATTCCGCTGAATCCTTTCCCTCTCCATTTTCCGGAAGGTTCTGCCAACAATACCTGGACGGTATCGGTTATTGCTTCTCCCCGGGGAGGTACCACCGTCACAAAGAGCCAAAGGTTGCTGAATTCGTAATGCTGGTCATTCCTGATATTGAAATAGATATTGTGATACTGTGTTTTCCGGATCACATTGAAAGTGAAGGCTTGTACCGAATCGGCCTGCCAGATTCCTCCGGGAAGGGTATGATAATCATCCACCACCCGATTGGGATCGCATGATACGTTTAAGATAAGGGCCATGCCGAGCAACACGGGCAGGAATGTCTGCCTTCTCATCTTATTCCCCTCCTCAGGTTCTGCTTTCTGGGATTTTTCTTTCTTTTCCGGACTTCTGATTTGTCAAACCGGTTAATGCTTTCCTGGCCTGCCATATTCTGGAATGTTTCCTGTTCATTGTGTTCAGCCTGGGAGCTTTCGGAAATCAGTTTGTCGGGCCGTTTCCCGGATGAGTTCATCCGCAGGATTTCTTTCACCTTACCCACGGGGACGGGTATCAGACTCGAGACTGAGTCGTTGTTCTGCGAGGAATACCAATAAATACCGCCCAGGATGTCAGCTTTCTGGAAAATGAATCTGCCCTTTTCCGTCTCAAGTGGAATATGGGTGGGAGGGAAGTCGCGCTGGGCATCCAGGTAAGTGTCGACTTCAAAGTTCAGACAACACTTGAGCTTGCCGCACTGTCCGGCCAGCTTCTGCGGATTCATTGAAATATCCTGGTATCTGGCTGAGTTGGTAGTTACAGAAATAAAACTGCTGATCCAGGAAGCACAGCAAAGTTCCCTGCCGCAAGGACCAATTCCACCTATACGGCCTGCTTCCTGCCTGGCACCTATCTGTTTCATCTCAATCCGGATGTGGAACTGGTCGGCCAGCAACTTGATCAGCTGCCTGAAATCGACCCTTTCGTCGGCAATATAGTAGAAAATGGCCTTAGTTTTATCTCCCTGGTACTCCACATCCCCGATCTTCATGTTCAGCTTCAGATCTGCAGCAATCTGGCGGGAGAGGATCATCGTCTGGTGTTCCAGTAAAATGGCTTCCCTCCATTTTTCGATATCCACGGGTTTGGCTTTGCGGTAAACCTTTTTAAATTCTCCGTTGATAAACGAAGCTTTGTGCTTTTTCATCTGTTCCAAAACCAGGTCACCGGTCAGGGTAACCATCCCGATATCGTGCCCGGGATTGGCTTCCACAGCTACCAGTTCACCCGGTTCCAGCTTAAGGTCGTTCACATTCCTGTAATAATCCCTGCGGGTGTTTTTGAAACGGACCTCAATAATCTGACCGGGGTTCGAAATATTGGGAATATCAGACAACCAGTCGGTTACGCTCAATTTGGCACATTTTCCCTCTTTGCTGCCGCATATTCCCCTATCTAAAAATTCTGTTGTATTCATATTAATTCATTTACTGGACCCGGTCATTTGACGGGGGTAGGATCAAACCGGGGCCGGCACAAAATTAATAATAAACTGATGTAGATGAAGCATTAAGATGGATTTCAAGAGACAATGTCTTTGAAGTTCCTCAATAGGGCCTTCCTAGTTAAGGGAATGCCGGCTATTTTCGGATCAACGTGGTAATTTTCAGCATCACATCGGTAAAGATGATCTTTCCGTTGCCGTTCATGGAGATATGCTTGTACCCTTCTTCAAAAACCCGGCTGAAAGGTATGATATTTCTCTCATTGATAAAGGGCGAGAATTTCTTCCCCCACTCCTTTTCCTTGTGGGTAAGAAACACAAGGGAGGGTTTCTCCAGGTTCATCATGAAGAAATCGCGGATAAGCCGAAGGGCATAAAGGAAGAAGTTCTTCTGGCGTTCCCGGCCGATGGATCCTAACTCCTCGGCATCGTTCAGCAGAGCAGGGATGTCTGATTTAAAGGCATTTCGCATGATCTGCTGAAATTTGTCAAAGAAATAGTCTGTCTCTTCCCCGGGATTGGCAAATTCAAGGGCTTTCAGATAGTTTCCCTCAGCCCGGTGCACCATTTCTGCAATGGTTTCCGCATCGTATCGGCCATCTTTTTCCAGTGCAAGCTGGAGGTCATGGTCTTCGATCCGGGGAACCCGGATGATCTGGGTTCTGGAACGGATGGTGGGCAATATACTTCCTTCGTCTTCCGTCACCATCAGAAACAGGGTTTTGGAAGGAGGTTCCTCGATCATTTTCAGTAGTTTGTTGGCGCAGGAAGGCTGCATCTTCTCGGGAAGCCAGATGATCATCACCTTGAATTCAGCCTCCGCCGATTTCATGCTCAGTTTTCGGATGATGGATTCGCTCTCGTGGCTATAAATGGTGACCTGCGCATTTTCCGCTTCAATGATTCCGGTCCATTGATTCAGGCTCAGATAAGGCGACCGGAGAATAGTTTCCCTCCAGATTCCGAGGGAATCGTCGCAATAGGCATCTTTTTTCGCATTTTTGAGCTTGAAGACAGGAAACACAAAATGAAGATCGGGATGCGCCAGTTTTGCGTATTTCCTGCAGGAGGGACATACGCCGCAGCTGTCGGTCCCTGACCGGTTCCTGCAGGAGATGTACCGGGCATATGCAATGGCCAGACCCAGTTTTCCGGTCCCTTCGGGACCTGCAAAAAGTTGGGCATGGCTGATCCGTTCTTCCCTGACCGAGGTGATCAGCCGCTTCTTGACCTTTTCCTGTCCGATAATATCGCTGAAAAACATCTGTTTTACCTGTATGGATTGATGCAGCCTTTAACGGGAGCTGTGAGCCAAAAATAGGGGTTTCCCCCGAAATATTCTTGTTATTTGATCATTAAATTCTGAAAAGGTTGAGAGATAGCCCGATAGGTTCAGCCAATATTTTCTATCTTTGAAGAAATAAATCAATTAATAATTAAAATTTATGCAGACCATACATTCGTACGATTTCAAAGGGAAAAAAGCTTTAATCCGTGTGGATTTCAATGTTCCGCTGGATGAGAATTTCGTAATAACGGACGATACCCGGATCAGGGCAGCTCTTCCCACCATTCAGAAGGTAATGGAAGCGGGCGGGTCACCTGTGATCATGTCTCATTTCGGCCGTCCAAAAGCCGGTCCGGAAGATAAATATTCCATGAAACACCTCGTGGGTCATTTGAGCAAGCTGCTGGGGAAAGAGGTGAAACTGGCTCCTGACTGTATTGGTGAAGAGGTAAAGGCGATGTGTAAGGCAATGAAACCGGGCGAAGCCATTTTATTGGAAAATCTCCGTTTTCACAAGGGAGAGGAGAAGGGAGATGTGGAGTTTGCCGGGAAACTGGCTGAGAACGGGGACTGCTGGATCAATGATGCTTTTGGAACGGCACACCGGGCACACGCTTCCACTGCGGTTATTGCCCAATTTTTCCCCGATGATAAAATGTTTGGTTATCTGATCGAAAGTGAGCTGGACAGCCTCGACAGGGTGCTCACCAATCCAAAACGGCCCCTGACGGCCATTATGGGCGGTGCCAAGGTCTCTACGAAAATCACCATCATAGAAAACCTCCTTGGAAAGGTAGATAACCTGATCCTGGGGGGTGGCATGACCTTTACCTTTATAAAAGCCAATGGCGGGAAAATAGGCAATTCTCTCTGTGAAGATGATTTCCTGGAAACTGCCCTGCGTGTGCTGAAAGTGGCCAAAGAAAAAGGAGTAAGCATTTACATGGCTACAGATGTGGTGGCAGCTGATGCTTTTACCAATGATGCCCATACCCAGATCTGCCAGGCCGGTGAGATACCTGAAGGCTGGATGGGACTGGATGCCGGTCCTGAATCCATAGCCCTGTTCAAAGAGGTTATCGGCAACTCTGGCTCCATTTTGTGGAACGGACCAGTAGGGGTTTTTGAAATGGAAAAATTTGCAGCCGGATCCAAAGCTGTTGGTCAGGCGATCGTGGATGCCACCGCTAATGGTGCCTTCTCGCTGATCGGAGGAGGTGATTCCGTGGCCTGCGTGAACCAGTTTGGTTTTGCCGATGGCGTTTCCTACATCTCCACTGCCGGCGGTGCTTTACTGGAATACCTCGAAGGTCAGCAACTTCCGGGAATTGCTGCTATCAGAGGATAAAGGGAATCCGCTGAACTTTTCCGGAACTGCATTGTTAATTCAAACAAAAAACAGAGATATGAAACGCAATGTAGGAACATTTGACCGTTGGTTCAGAATCATCGGGGGTTTAGTGGTAATTATCGTCCTAGGTTTGGTTTTCGAAAGCTGGTGGGCATTAGTGGGAGTCGTTTTGCTGATAACCGGGATTATCAGGTATTGTCCGCTATATGTCCCGTTCGGATTTTCCACCCTGAAGAAAGACCAGGCCTGAGTATTTGAGCTTAAAAAGCTTTTGTAAAAGCGGAATGATCATCTGATCGCTTTTATGAAAGCTTTTTTTTTGTGATTTCACTCCCTTTTGCCAACTTTGGCTCAAATAACCGCGACATATGAAAAAATACACTACCCTTGTTTTGTTATCCCTGGTGTTTTTGTCTGGCTGTACCAATCAGGAACCCGGGTTGATGAGAACCATGGAACTTTCAGGTAACTGGAAATTCAGGCAGGCTGGGCAGTATGAATGGATGCAGGCCATTGTCCCCGGAACCGTTCATACCGACCTGTATAACAACCGCAAAATTGAAGATCCTTATTTCCGGCTGAATGAACACACAGTACAATGGATCGACAAGACTGACTGGGAATATCGCACTGTTTTCCAGGTGGGATCCACCTTGTTGGAACATGACCGGATCGTTCTCGATTTCAAGGGTTTGGATACTTATGCTGAAGTTTCCCTGAATGAAAAACCGGTATTGAAAGCCGATAATATGTTTCGCGAATGGGTGGTGGATGTCAAACCTTTTCTGAAGGAGGGGAGCAATGAACTGACCATTCTCTTCAGATCTCCGATCTTGGAAGGATTGAAAAAATATGATGCCCATCCATATGTCATTCCCGTTTCAGGTAATGATCTGGCTGATATCGGACAGGTCGAGGGAGGGAAAATGGTCAGCGTCTATACCCGCAAAGCAGGTTATCATTTCGGGTGGGACTGGGGCCCGCGACTGGTCACCAGTGGCATCTGGCGGCCGGTTTACCTTCTGGCCTGGGATGAAGCAGCCATTAAGGACGTTCAGTATGCCCTGAAAAGCCTGACTAAAGAGAAAGCCTCATATACTGCACTTTTTGAGATCGAAGGGACCAAAGAGCAGGCTGCAGAACTGGTGGTGGAAAACGAAGGTAAGATTCTGGCAAAGCGTAAGATACAACTTTCGGCCGGAATCCACACCTATCCCGTCGAATTTGATATCAGCAAGCCCATCCTATGGTGGACCAATGGACTGGGAGAACCTCACCTGTATACCCTCCGTGCCAGGCTGACAGCCGACGGCAGGCATACCTCCATTGATACAAGAATAGGCGTTCGTACCCTTGAACTGGTGCGTGACAAAGATGAAAAGGGAACCTCTTTTTATTTCAGGCTGAATGGCGTTCCGGTTTTCATGAAGGGTGCCAACTACATTCCCAATGACGTTTTCCTGCCCCAGGTGACAGATGAAAAATACCGGAATGTCATTCATACCGCCAGGATATCCAACATGAACATGTTGCGCGTGTGGGGCGGGGGAATTTATGAAAATGACATTTTTTACAATCTGTGTGATGAGGCGGGTATACTTGTCTGGCAGGATTTTATGTTTGCCTGCGCCATGTTTCCCGGTGATCAGGGTTTTCTGGAAAATGTGAAACAGGAGGCGGCTGACAATGTAAAACGATTGCGGAACCATCCCTGTCTGGCGCTTTGGTGTGGTAACAATGAAATTCTGTCCGCCTGGTATGGCTGGGGATGGAAAAAGACGGAAGAGGGGAAAAATCCCGAAAATGCTGCCCGAATATGGCAGTCCTATGTAGATATTTTCCATAAGATCCTCCCCGAAACGGTAAAAGAGCTGGATCCGGGAAGATCATACTGGGATTCCAGCCCTTCTTCGGGAATGGGTATTCCTGCCGACCTTGTAAACGGCGATGAGCATTACTGGGGGGTTTGGTGGGGGAAGGAACCCTTCGAAACCTATGCCACCCACATCGCCCGTTTTATGAGTGAATACGGATTCCAGTCATTCCCCGAAATGTCGACCGTGAGAAAATATGCAAATCCCGAAGACTACGACATCTATTCCGAGGTGATGAAATCGCATCAGCGCTCCTCGATCGGGAACGGCACCATTGAATATTACATGATGAAAGAATATAACAAACCAAAAGACTTTGAGTCTTTCCTGTATGTGAACCATGTACTGCAGGCCGAAGGGATAAAATTCGGACTGGAGGGTCACCGGAGGGCGGCTCCCTATTGCATGGGAAGTCTTTACTGGCAGATCAACGATGTGTGGCCGGTTGCTTCGTGGAGTTCTACCGATTATTTCCAGAAATGGAAAGCACTTCAGTATTACGTTAAAAAGAGCTTTGAGCCGGTACTTGTCTCTCCTTACAGGGACGGGCTGGAAATTAAGGTGAACCTGATCAACGACGAACAGACCGCATTAAAGGGAAAATTGAGGGTCAGACTGATTGATTTTACCGGCAAGGAATACCGGAATTTCGAAAAGGATCTGGAAATCCCCGGAAACTCCAATAAACTGGTTTTTGCCGAAAATCAGGAGAAGTTCATCGGAGGGGCAGGTTCTTCCCGGGTAGTCCTGATAACTGAATTCCTGGTTAATGGAAAGGTACGATCTTCCAATCTGTTATATTTCAAACCTTACAAGGAATTGGAAATATCGGAACCGAAAGTGGAATATTCTTTGGAAAATGTGGATGGCGGATATAAAATCAGTTTTGAAACGGATAAACTGGCCAAGAATATCTATTTGCAGATTGGGGATGAGAAAGGCTTTTTCTCGGATAATTATTTCGATCTTTTACCCGGTCAGAAGGCTGAAGTGGTGTTGAAAACCGACCTTGCTGAGGAAGAACTGAGAGAGGTACTGAAAATCCGGACATTGAACGATGCTTTTTGAACCTGGCGGAAACCGGATTGAAAAGTGAAAGAATGTGAAACGGGAGAGTTTTTTTTACTTTTTCTTTTTGCTAATTAAAAAATAACTATCTTTGGATCACTTCACGTCAGATATAGATCTGACATTGTGTGTTTGGGGGTTAACATTTGAAAAAGGGGAGCTGTTGAGCTCCCTTTTTTGTTGGAGGGTATGATTATTCCAGAAATGAAAGTGGCCGAAAGAATAGGAATTACAGTAATGATTCCGCAATGAGAAGGTCTTCAGGCCAGGTAATTTTGATGTTTTCACGGTTCCCCTCCACCAGATGGATGATTTCTCCGCTCTTTTCCAGGACGGAGGCGTCATCGGTAAATTCTGCCGTGTATTTCTGCCGGTAAGCTGCTTTGATCAACGGGATCCTGAAGGTCTGAGGGGTTTGTATCAACACAAGGCTGCTGCGGTCGACCGGAAAGTTTCGTTTGTTTTCGATCTGCCGCACCGATTCATTTACAGGTACAACAGGAATGGCGTTGCCCGATTTCATGGCTGTTTCGTAACATCTCTGCAAAGTTTCAGGACTGACCAGCGGACGAACCCCGTCATGGATAAAAACAATTCCCTCCTCGGGGATAGCTTGCAAGCCGTTTTTCACCGACTGAAAGCGGGTGTCTCCGCCCGAAACGACCGTATGGGGTATTCTGAAGTTGTATGTCTGGCACAACTCTTCCCAGTAATCCCGGTGTGAAGAGGGTAAAACCAGGAACAGCTGGAGGGAGGGGTCCCATTGGGCAAACCGGGTAAGGGTATGAATAAGCACGGGTTTCCCGGCAATTTCCAGGAACTGTTTCAGCTCTGAGGTGCCCATCCGGATTCCGGAGCCACCTGCCACGACGAGCGCAATCTTTTTCATTCGGATGATAATAAAAAGGGCAAAAAACCTTACATTGCAAGATAATCAAAAAAAAAACATATTCTCCGCGATATGAAAGCAATCCTTGAGTTTCTGGATGATCTGGATAAAAACAACAACCGGGAGTGGTTCAATGCCAACCGGGAAAGATATGAATCGGCCAGGGATAAAGTGCTCTTTATGAACGAATTGTTCATTAATGAGATCCGTAAATTTGACAAGGATATACCTGCTATGGATCCCAAAGAGTGCCTTTTCAGGATTTACAGGGATATCCGTTTTTCGCCCGATAAGCGGCCGTATAAAACCCATTTCGGCAGTTACGTGGCAAAGGGAGGGTTCAAGAGTAACCGGGCAGGTTATTATTTTCACATTCAGCCCGGGGAGAGTTTTCTCGGGGGAGGGATCTGGATGCCTCCTGCAGATGTGCTGAAGGCGTTGCGTTTTGCCATCTATGACCAGCCGGAAGAGTATCTTTCCATATTGAATGATCCCGGGTTTAAACGCTATTTCACCGAATTTGAGGGGGAAAAGCTGAAAACCGCACCCAAGGGCTTCCCTCCTGATTTCAAATATATCGATCTGTTGAAACCCAAATCGTATGCCGTTGGAATGTCACTTTCCGATGACGATCTGGTGAACGGCAAATTGATCGAAACCGGGGTGAATGCCTTCAGGGAGCTATACAAACTGAACCGCTTCCTGAATAGTGCGCTGGAACAATTTCTGTAAATCCGGATCTTTATGAAGGATGCTTGGTAAATAGTTGTCTGTTAGCATGTTATCGGTAAACAGTATTTAGACATTGACACATTAATAGACGCTATTAAATTAGCTTAATTTTCTTTTATTTTTGCCGCCACATTAAAACATATGATTATTAATATATTAATTAAAGGATTTGTCCATGAAAAGAGGTTTGGTTTGTATGTTTTGGTTGTTTTTCGTCTCTTTCCCTGCGTTAAAGGCTCAGAACGTTCAGCTTCATTATGATATGGGGAAAGGCCGGGGATACCTGACTTCAACTGTAGAAATGTTCAGACCGGACAAGTACGGGAACACTTTCTTCTTTACGGATATGGATTATAACAGTGTGGAAAACCTTAAGGGAGTTACCCTGGCTTACTGGGAAATTGCCAGGGCCCTGAAGTTCTGGAAAGCGCCATTTGCTTTCCATACCGAGTACAACGGTGGTTTCGGACAATGGAGCGAAGGAAATGCAAGCGGGGCCTACCAGATCAACAATGCCTTTCTGAACGGGGTGGAATATTCCTGGAACAATGAAACCTTCTCCAGGGGGTTTACACTGCAAGTTTTGCACAAATACATCCAGGGAAAACATAAATACTCCTTTCAGTTAACCGGCGTCTGGTATCTGAATATGGTGAAAGACAAATTGTCTTTTACCGGGTACGCCGATTTCTGGCGGGAAGACAACACCTTCGGCCAAAGAACCACCCGGTTCTGTTTTCAGTCAGAACCCCAGTTTTGGTACAATCTGAACAGTAACCTGTCTGTCGGAAGCGAAGTGGAAATAGCCTCCAACTTTGGTGAGATCAGGGGATTTCAATGCAATCCCACGCTGGGTGTTAAATATATCTTCTAAAAACGGATTTTTATGTTGGAGAGATTTTTCAAATTAAGTGAGAATGGAACTTCTGTCAGGACGGAAATGGTGGCAGGACTTACCACTTTTATGACCATGGCTTATATTCTGGCAGTGAATCCTGATATTTTGGGGGCAGCCGGGATGGAAAAAGGAGCCGTTTTTTCCGCTACGGTTATCTCGTCAATGATTGCAACCCTGGTGATGGCACTTTGGGCTAAGTTACCGTTTGCCCTGGCGCCGGGAATGGGGCTGAATGCCTTTTTTGCCTTTACCGTGGTTTTGGGAATGGGACATAGCTGGCAGTTTGCCCTTACAGCAGTATTTATCGAAGGTTTGATTTTCATCCTGCTGACAGCCGGCAATATCCGGGAAATGATCGTCAACTCCATCCCGTTGAACCTGAAACATGCCATTTCAGTCGGTATCGGGTTGTTCATTGCTTTTCTGGGATTGAAAAATGCAGGGATCATTGTCAGTAATCCTTCCACCTTTCTGGCTCTGGGTGATTTAACTCATCCAGTTGAAAATCCCGGGCCTCTCCTTGCACTGGTTACCCTGACCATTACAGCGGTATTGCTGGCTTTGCGGGTTAAGGGCGCCCTGTTGATCGGGATCCTGGCGGGGGCATTGCTGGGTTTTCCGCTGGGAATAACCAGGTTTCCGGAAAGTTTTGACTGGGCACCACCCTCGTTGAGCCCGGTTTTCTTGCAATTCGAGTGGAAAGAGGTTTTTACGCTGGATATGCTTCTGGTAGTGTTTACCTTTTTGTTTGTAGATATTTTCGATACCGTAGGAACCTTGGTCGGCGTCTCATCCAAAGCCGGCATGCTGGATGCCCGGGGCCGGGTACCGCGGGTTAAACAGGCTTTTTTTGCCGATGCCATTGGTACCACGGCTGGTGCTATACTGGGAACCTGCACCGTCACCACCTATGTGGAAAGTGCGGCTGGTGTCAATGAAGGAGGACGGACGGGATTAACCTCGCTCACCGTGGCTTTCCTGTTTCTGGTGGCCCTGTTCCTCTCCCCGGTTTTCCTGATGATCCCCGGCGTGGCCACTGCCCCTGCTCTGATCATCGTCGGCGCAATGATGATAACCCCCGTGAAAAATGTCGAACTCGACGATTATACTGAGTCCATTCCGGCATTTCTAACCATGATCATGATGCCGATGACCCATTCCATATCTGAAGGTATTCTCTTCGGTGTCCTCTCCTATGTGCTTCTGAAAGTGCTGACCGGAAGATTCAGGGAACTTTCTGCGGCCACCATTATGCTGGCTCTCCTGTTTCTTCTGAAGTTCTGGGTATAAATTGAAAATTTATACCTGATGTAAAGATTTTTTCTATTTTTGCATCATTAACGGGTTGTTAGCTCAGTTGGTTTAGAGCATTACCTTGACAGGGTAGGGGTCACTGGTTCGAATCCAGTACAACCCACATAGCATTTCCTCCAAATGTACTATATGTATGTTGTATCTTTCCCACCAGTAAATAGGACAATACCGCAGAAAAAGGGTTTTTCTCCATAAAAAGCGTGAGTGCATCGAAATTTTGTCCAAAAAAATGAAACAGCATTTTTATCTGCATTATTTTTATGGAGAGAATGAAAATTCGGTTCGCACTCAGGTATGGTGTACGTTGATAGTACAATTGCTGATGACAGTAACACAATAAATGGCACAAGTAGTAAATATCGGTGTAAAAGAAAATCACCACCGGGCGTTGGGCAGTTAAGATAAGGTATTTGACTGCGGGAGTTGCTTTTGGAATAATGTTAAATAACAAACAATTGTCATGTACATTCGATATAATAAATTCGATTTTACATGATAGTCGGATTAAAATGAGATTAAATGAAAACACGCGCTGCAAAAAGATTAGTTTCCGTTCTTTTCTGCATTATGGGGATGCAGTTATTTCTTTATGCTACTGGCGAGGGTTTGGTTTCTCAGGTAATGGATGATAATTCTTCAACGAGAGATACCATCCAGGTAATCGGTCATGCGCATATGGACATGAACTGGTTATGGACCTATTTTGAAACCATGAAAATGAGCAGCGACAATTTGCGGCAGACCGTTGCCTTCTTGAAAGAATATCCTGATTTTACCATGATTCAAAGCCAGGCTGCTGTATATAAATTTGTGGAGTTGGTTGATCCTCCTCTTTTTAAAGAGGTGCAGAAATTTGTAAAGGAAGGCCGGCTTGAGCCAGGCGGGGGGATGTGGACCGAAGGCGACACCAACCTTTCATCTGGAGAAGCACTTTCCCGCTCTTTTTTGTTCGGTCAGCGTTATTTTCAGCAGCATTTTGGATGTATGGCCAAAGTGGGCTGGCTGCCCGACAATTTCGGCCACACTTCGCAGCTGCCGCAAATGCTCAAATTGGCCGGTTTAGAATATTTCTATTTTCACCGCTGTAAACCTTATATGGGTAGTTTCTGGTGGGAGGGCCCCGATGGATCTACGGTGCTGTGTTATGGGAATAATACCTATAACGGCGATATCACTCCGGATTTGAAAGATGAATTAAAAAAGATTGCTCCCGACAAACATCGGATTTTACAAATTACCGGTGTCGGAGATCATGGCGGAGGGCCTACACGTGCCAATATTGAAATGGTATATCAACTGGATAAAACGCCCGGTTATCCGGCAGTGAGATTTTCTTCTGCGACCAATTTTTTCGATAAATTGTCCCGGGAAATGGATGGACGGCCAACGCACAAAGGCGAAATGCAGTTTATATTCGAAGGATGCTATACTACTGTTTCCGAAATCAAATCAGGAAACCGAACCTGCGAGAATTCATTGTTTGCCAGTGAATTTTTCAATACACTTCGCTGGATATACGGGGATAAATATCCTCAGACTGATTTGAATAATCTTTGGGAAACCGTCGTTTTCAACGAGTTTCACGATATCTTGCCGGGATCGGCTATTTACGAGGCCAACCGCCAGGCAGTAGCGCGTTACACCGAAACCGAACGGAAATCGGAAGAGCTGAAAAATGCCGCTTTTTACAAAATGGCCGACGAAGTAAATTTCCGGAAAGGATTGGGGCAGCCGGTGGTTGCCTATAACCTTTTTCCGGTCAACCGCAAAACGATTGTCGAAGTTACGGTATATTCCCATGAAGAACCGGCCTCGGTAAAAGCGGTTTCCTGGGGAGCAAATTACTATGGACAAAATTTCGCGCCGGTAAATAAAGAAAAAGAGAAGGTTCGTGGCAATGCAAATGAAAACTTCCTCGATCCGAAATACAAAACAGGACAAGCCGGATCAGGTGATAATTTGGCTACAGTTCTGGTTCGCGATGGTTTGGGCAAGGAATATCCCGCACAGATTGTCTATTCAAAACCAACTCCTCCGGGAATCACTTCGAAAGTCCGGTTCGTTGATGAAAACTTTCCTGCTGGCGGGTATAAAACCTATTATATCGATGTAACAAAAAAAGGAAAACCTGCGGATTCTCTGGCTGATGGCGATGATACATTCGAAACCGACTTTTTCATTGTAAAATTCGATATGAAAACAGGGGGCATTACCAGCCTTTTTGATAAACGCATCAACGCCGAATATGTAAAGGAAGGCGGTGAACTCAACCAACTAAAGATGTACCTCGAAGACAAAAAGGGAGGGATGAAATCATGGACCATCAACCAAATCGTAAAGGAAGAAAATGTGGATCATGTGGAAAGTGTGAAAGTAGTTGAAAAAGGCCCGGTACGCGCTTGTGTTGAAACGGTAAAAACCTGGGGAAAATCGAGGTTTATTGAAAGAGCTTATATCTACAAATCTTACCCGAGAATTGAATACGAAATGGAAGTGCACTGGTTGGAAACCGGTAGCGACACTACTGATTCTCCAATGTTGCGGGCACTTTTCCCGTTGAATTTTCAAAATCCTGAATTTTATTGCCAGGTTCCCTTTAACGTGGTGAAACGCCCTGTTGACGGGAAAATGGACGGGAAAGAAGCTCCTCTGTGGCTGACATCCCAGAGCCGGACTTACGGGGTCGAACCGGAAATGAACAACGGACAGGAAGTCCCTGCCCAAAAATGGGTGGATATTACAGATGGAACAAAAGGAATTGCCTTGCTGAATAAGACAAAATACGGGCATTCATTTCACAACGGCGATCTGCGCCTTACCCTGATGAGGTCTGCCGGGAATCCTGATATTTATCCAAACCTCGGGAAATTCAAAATCAGTTATGCTCTGTACCCGCATCCGGGAGACTGGAAAAACGGTGTCTGGCAGGAAGGGGATGATTTCAATGTTCCGGTAGAGGCCAGTGAACCACCCTCGCTGGCACTGGTTAACACACATGCCACACGTCCGGAAACGGAGTCTTTTGTTTCCCTTGAGGGGAAAGGAGTTTATATGTCAGGTCTGAAAAAAGCGGAAGATTCCGAAGAGTTGATAATCAGAATGGTAGAGGTGGAAGGTGATGAAAAACAGGTTACCCTTCGTCTGCCAAAGAATATTCAGTCTGTCAGGAAGCTGAATCTCATTGAAAACACAATGGTTGACAATTCGGAACCGATTATAAAAGATAAATCGGTCACCTTTCTGGTTAAGCCACATGAAATATTGACACTTGGAATAAAATTAAAATAATGAAGAAGGTTGAATTGGAAAACAGCAAAATGGTTCTTCTGGTGAACCTCAGCGGAGGAGCATATATCGATTTTCATTTGAAAGAAAATCCACTGAACCCAGTCAATTGGAAAACAGAAAATCCGGAAGAACCCCCTTTCATGGGGCATTTCCTCTGCCTTGACCGTTGGGGGCCACCTACCGAAGCTGAAAAAGCAAACGGTTTCGGGCATCATGGAGAAGTAGCTACCCGGGAGTGGAAATTGCAGAAACAATTTCAGAAAGAAGGATATATTTCAACCTGTAAAATGAGTTGCCGTTTACCTTTGAGCGGATTGCGGGTGACAAGAAAAATTAAACTCTCGGAAAATGAGCCTGTATTTCATGTGACTGAGGAAATTGAAAACCTGAATAAATTTGGCCGCATGTTTAACATGGTGCAACATGTAACATTGGCTCCTCCATTCCTGGACAGTACTACTCTTTTTGACAACAATACGGAAAAAGGTTTCGAGGACAAGGAAGACGGCAGTTTAAACCAGGAAGAACCGATCATGAAATGGCCAGAAACAGTTCATGAAGGAGAACCAATAAGTTTGCGCCGGTTCCAATATCCGTGGCCCCGGGTTTCTTCTTTTGTTTTTGGTGATGATCAGGAATACGGCTGGGCAACGGCATGTAATCCAGGGAAAAATCTTCTGGTTGGTTACTTTTGGAGGACAAAAGATTTTCCGTGGATAAACTTCTGGAGAGATATGGAAGATGGTATTCCTAAGGCTTTCGGAATAGAGTTCGGAACTACCGGTTTACATGAACCATTTCCTGTTGTGGCCCAAAAAGGGAAAATTTTTGACCGGAATATTTATGATTTTATCGATGCCGGTGAAATAATCAGCAAATCTTTTACCGCCTTTTTATTCCAGGTACCCATTGATTACCAGGGAGTTGAAAAGATGGAATTCAACGATTCTTATTTCAGGATAACCGAAAGAAGTGAAAATTCAAGGGACTTAAGATATCCTCGGGTAAACCTGTAAATGCATATGGGAAATAGGCTTTCATTTAAAAAAGGATTGCCTGTCTTGTTCGTTGCAGCTTTCTGTCTTTTATTCTGTGCACCCCGACCGGATGATCCAAAGCAGGTGAAAAATTCCACCTACTGAAACCTTATTTTGACCATCAAAACAACATTTGAAAAAGTAATCCCCAGAGGATGGTCATTTTCGGGTCGGACAGGATCGTCTGTGAAAACCTTGCCCGGATGGCTGGTCCGTTGTTGCCCTTCCCTACAAAGGTTTAACAGGCACGCAGATGTCAACCATGAATTTTCCGTCCCGGGGCTCCTCCGGATACAATTCAAAGCAATATTTATCATCAGGCTGATATCCGCTGGAGGGAAACCATTGGCCGTAAACCCAGTCCCATGCCTCCTGAAAATCCTGAGCGGTAAGTTCGAAGCGGGCAACCACATACTTACCTGTCTCAATTTCCATTTTCCCGATTTCCCCGTCAACCTTTGTGCCGGATGGTACCGTGATGCAGACACTCATCCTGAGCTTCTCTTCAATCGTAACATTCGGATCATCGTGATAAATAATCAGTGATTTGAAATCTTTCCCGCCAATTAATCCGCGTGGACCTGCCCATGTGAACAATTTGTTCCAAAGTCGCTCGAACAGTTTTTCGTCTCCCTTATAAGGTCCGATGTGTCTGATGTAAGCAACGGTCATTCCTGGAAGTTCCTTCACTTCCACACTTTTGTTTGATTTCATTTTTGTCCTCCATTTAATTGTTTGTAACTCGGGACAAAAATAGACCACCGGTTTTTCTTCTTTTTGTTTTCTTTTGCTATCCGGTTGACTTAAATTGCTGTTTTGTAGTTTCTCTTTCCTGTATTGTGAAGCTGAAACCTTGAAATAGTTTCTGAAATTTCTTGAAAATACCGAAACATCGGTAAATCCACATTTATAGGCGATTTCGGAGATCGAACTCTCTTTGTTAGTCCATATCAGTGTTGCCGCTTTTTCTATTCTCAGTCGCAGGATAAACTGAAAAGGAGTTTCTCCCACAATCGATTGGAAAATTCTGTTGAAATGGAACCTGGAAAAGTTGGCTACATTAG
>CAYWTT010000021.1:0-18772 GCA_964461245.1 uncultured Prolixibacteraceae bacterium
TTTTGAAGGACGCCAGCGCCGCGGCTATATATGGTTCACAGGCAAGTAATGGGGTCATACTGATAACTTCCAAAATAGCCAAAGGAATGAGTAAACCCATTATCGAATACTCAGGATCTTTCACCCTTCAGGAGTCTACGAATGAAAAAATGCGTCCGATGGATAGGGAAGGATTCCTGCAACTGATTGCCGACCGGTTCCTTGAAGAGAGCCGTACCGGGCCGGATTTGTTGCAACCCAATCCGTCGTGGGACGTAACCAAACACCTGATGGACTCCAATGCTGTCAATGGTTATCTTGCCGGCGTGGATACCGACTGGTATGAAATGGGAACGAACGACCATCCTTACATCCAGATGCACAACCTGAGTGTAAGGGGACAGAGCGAACTAAGCAATTACTACATGTCTTTTGGGCTAACCGATCAGCAAAATTTAGTTATCAACGATACATACAAACGTTACAATGTCCGAATCAACTTAGACACGAAAATCACAAACTGGTTGAAAGTCGGTACTCAGTCGTTCTTCACGTTGAGTGACTGGTCGGGCATTGCAAGTATGGATAACGGCCTGCCTCCGGTTTGTCCCTCGGTCAATGCAGAAACGGGTGAGTATATCATCTATCCCTATAAGGGTTCACTGAATCCGGCGCTGGCGCGTCAGCAGGATAACCTGGACAAGCGTTATAATATCTTTGGTAATTTCTATACGGATGTGGATATCCCGTTTGTTAAAGGACTGAACTATCGCCTGAATTTTTCCCAAAACCTGATTATAGATAAGGATTTCACGTTCAATCCATGGGGTGCAGAACTGCGAGGTTCAGGAAACAAACAAAACAATAGCCAGTACAGTTGGACGGCCGACCATATCCTGACCTACAAACGGACGTTCGGCAAGCATGATGTCAATTCCACAGTAGTTTATGGAGCTGAAAGACGGGAATGGGAGCGGACGAACGCGCAAGGCTCGAACTTTTCAAACGCCGTATTGGGATACAATTATCTGGGTGCGGCTGACGCTGCCAGGCAGGTCATTTTCTCCGATGCGGGGAAGGAATCGAGCCTTTATACGATGTTCCGCCTTGGCTACACGTACAATAGCCGATACAGTTTCACAGGTACGATTCGTCGCGATGGATTCTCCGGTTTTGGAAAAAACAACAAATTCGCTTTATTTCCTTCGGCAGCCCTGGCCTGGCGCATGAGTGAAGAAAGATTCATCAAGGACAACCTTAAATGGGTTGACAATCTGAAACTGCGCCTCTCATACGGCTCTAACGGAAATCGTACAGTAATCCCATATCAGACTTTGGCCACGATAAGTTCTATGGATGCTTATCTGTATGGCGATGGTGGTTCTGCCGAAAAGGGAGTTTACCTCAACGCTATGGCCAACGACAACCTAAGGTGGGAAACGACGGATGCATTTAATATCGGGTTGGAGTATAGTGTGCTTGGCAACAGGATTTTAGGTGATTTGGAGTATTACCGCTCAAACACATACGATTTGCTATATAACGTCAATATTCCTGTCCTGAACAACAATATCAGTTCGATACCGACCAATATCGGGAAGCTGGCAAACCGCGGAGTTGAGCTGACGATTACCGGCATTCCTGTGCAGACAAAAGATTTCAGTTGGGATATCACATTCAATTATTCACTAAACCGGAATAAGGTAGTCAGTATCCTTGGCAAAGACAATGATAATGATGGAGACGGAAAAGAAGACGACCTCGTGGCAAGCAAGATATTTATAAATCATCCCTACGGAGTTTGTTATGATTTTGAGCTGATCGGCATGTGGCAGATGGCAGACTATCATGCGGGTATTATCCCGAACGGTTTTACTTACGGAACGTACAAAGTGCGAGATATCAGCGGACCTGAAGGAAAGCCCGACGGCGCTTATACCGCTGCTTACGACCGGACAATTCTCGGCTATACCGACCCATCGTACCGATTTAGTATCGAAAACGTATTACGCTATAAAAACTGGGAATTGAAAGTGTTTATTAATTCCATCCAGGGCGGAAAGGATTATTATTATGCGCAACCCGGCGCCGCATTATC
Organism: uncultured Prolixibacteraceae bacterium; assembly: GCA_964461245.1. GTDB lineage: Bacteria > Bacteroidota > Bacteroidia > Bacteroidales > Prolixibacteraceae > UBA1413. Next base: position 2,078 of record CAYWTT010000021.1, read on the forward strand.
AAATCCTGATGCTATTTATCAGAATAATTGTTTTAAGTGGGATTACTGGACACCCGAAAACCCGGATGCGCGCTATCGACAAATCGGATTTTTTACCACGGCATTAGGCAGTACGTACTCTCCTTATATTCAGCGAAGTTTCGTCCGTTTACAGAACCTGACACTTTCGTACCGGGTCTCTTCCGCACTGCTGAAAAAAGTTGGTTTCAATAATTTCAAGATGTTTGTAACGGGAACGAATCTCTTTACAATTACCGACTGGGACGGATGGGATCCGGAAACAAGTGCGTACTTGGGTGGCGATAATCCGCTTTTGAAAACGTATTCATTAGGTATTAACTTTGATTTTTAAACACGAAGAGATATGAAAATAATATATAGGATAACCGGAATATTGGCGGTGACAGCTTTGTTTGCGCTTACATCCTGCAATGAAAATGATTTTTTGAAAGAAGAGCCCTTGTCTATTTATTCGGCAGATAACTCATTGAAGACAACCTCTGATTTCCAGGCTGCAGTCAATATGTTGTACAAGAGGACGGGACAAATATTTATTTATTCTGTTAACGATGGCTTTTTTGCGCTTTACCATGGCACTGATTTGGGTTATTGTGCTTGTGCTACCGACAGGTTGAATACATATAAGGCCACTATGGTCCCGGAGAATGCATTACTTAACCACTTGTGGGATAATTCGTTTTTTATGGTCAACCAGGCAAATTTAATTTTAACGCGCATCAACGGTGCCGATATACCTGCAGCCGACAAGAATGTTTTGCGCGGTGAGGCGTTGTTCTTCCGCGCATTCGCCTATCGTATCCTTGCTAACCTGTTTGGTGGTGTACCGCTGATTACGGAAGAAATAACAGCCCCGCGCCGCAATTTTGTCCGCGCAAGTCGTGAGGATACCTACAAACAGTCGAAAAACGATTTAATCGAAGCCATCCCTTTGTTAGGCAATATAGATGCTGTCAAAGATGGTAAAATTTCCAAACAAATGGCGCAACACCTGCTGTCGGAGATCTATATTTCGCTGGGAGATTATGATAATGCCATCACTGAAGCTACGGCTGTGATCAGCTATCCGGCCATGAAATTGATGACAGCGCGCTTTGGTGCCAAACTTAATGAGCCCGGTGATGTTTATTCTGACTTGTTTAAAACAGGAAATCAGAACAGGAAGTCGGGAAACCAGGAATCACTCTGGGTAATTCAATATGATTACCTGAATCCGGCAACTTTAACGAATGATCAGTTTCAATATAAGTTTAATCCTTTTTATCAGACTATTTCTATCACAGTGGACGGGAAGACGACTACGGCATTCATTGGCAACACAGCCGAAAAAGGAGGCCGGGCTATAGGATGGATGCATCCAACCAATCACGTAATGTTCGGTATTTGGGAAAGCGACAAGAACGACATGCGAATATCGCAATATAATATTGCCCGGGATTTGAAAATAGACAATCCGGCCTCACCTGCTTTCGGTAAGTGGTTTGTGGCCGACGGCTACTCAGGAAAAGCAACAGCCCGGCAATGGTTCCCGTTTGTAATGAAAAAAATAAACGGCGACATACCCCAGGATTTCTGGCAGAAGGATGCGAGTGGAAAACCTGTATTGACACAATTCGGCGAACACTTGGTAACCAATAACGGAAACAGCGCATTCAGGGATATGTATATGTTCCGCCTGGCAGAAACTTACTTGTTGCGTGCAGAAGCATACCTCGGCAAGAATAATAAGGTATTGGCTGCGGCAGACATTAATGTTGTCAGAGCCCGTGCAAATGCAAAACCGGCAATTCCTTCTGAGGTAGATATTGATTATCTTCTGGATGAACGGCTGCGGGAATTGTATTATGAGGAGCCTCGAATGCTTACCCTCTGCCGGATGGGTAAATTGGCAGAACGAAACCGTAAATATAATGTTTCTTACACAGATGTAACCGGTACTTATGAATGTGCAGGTACTTCCATTCAGGATTACCATAATTTATGGCCAATCCCTTTCTCTGAAATCGAGAGAAACACGGAGGCTGTATTAGAGCAGAATCCGGGTTATGCTAAGTAAAAAACAATATTAAGAAGCTGTATTAAAAGTCCTTGACAAGGTCTTTCCGTCCGTCAGCGAATGGATCGGAATCTCATGTCATTGATAATGTGATTCTTTCTCGCCTGGGATGAGATCAGGATGGCCCTGTGACCCGTAAAAATCGACTTTTAATACAGCTACTTTACCATTGATACTATGATCTGGTCTTGTGAGCCGGGAAAAATATGGATGAAAGGTGTAGTTGAACGAAAGTGTTTTGCCTGTTATATGTCATTGAAAAATAAAACTATATTATGAAGACCCTATACTTTTTTGTTTTTCTTTTTTCTTTTCTCTCTTTGTTCGGGAAAGTGGCTGAAAAATCTGATAAATCAGGATGTTTTGCAATACGAAAAGGAGATGTACTAGTTCTGGGAAATTCCCGTATCTCCCGCACATTTTTGTGGAATGACGGGAACCTGATAACCTGCGAATTGACTGATAAACGAACAGGCAAAACCTGGGTTTTCGAAACAAAAAAAGCAGACATGAGCTTTCCCGGGCAACCGGAAGAAGCCACAAATGGTGAGTTTTCAGCAGTTACTGTCCCTGAAACTGCAATTAAACCGGAACATCTGGAAGCAACCGTTCAATATTTCCTTGGGACACTGGAAATAAAACGTGTATTTCGTATTTATGCCGATTGTCCGGCTATTGCCTGCGACATCTACCTGCGCGGACACGCCGAAAAACCCTGGGTGAAACAGGCTGTCAATCCGGGTGATCTGCAAAACATCGAGAAACTGGGTGAAAATACCAGGCCGGAATTTGTACCAGTATTGGAAAAACTCGAATTGCCAGGCAGGCACTGGCAGCTCGAAGCCATTGAATTTTTCGATGTGACCGACCGGTTTAATACGTTGGTTAAAAAAACGGAGGCAGTTGGTTATCGCGACAATATTTTTCGGGGGAATATTTTGTTTGCAACTGATAACATATCCGGAAACGGGATTTTTATACTGAAAGAAGCGCCAACATCAAATGTTCAACTGGCTTATCCCGGGGCCGATTTTTTGAATACGTATGGAAAAATCAGCCTGATTGGTGCAGGGGTGCAAAACACTGATCTTGACCAGCTTAAGTGGAAAAAAGCCTACGGGTTCGTGACCGGAATTTTCGGCGGCAATGAAATAAACAAATTTGTTGCCCTTCGTAGTTACCAGCAGCAGATAAGGTTGCATAAACCCCGACGCGATGAAATGATCATGATGAATACCTGGGGCGACCGGGGACAAGACAAAAAGGTAAACGAAGCTTTTTGCCTGGCAGAACTGGATGCCGGGGCCAGGTTGGGTATTACCCATTTTCAGCTTGACGATGGTTGGCAATCCGGGCGAAGTGCCAACTCTGCCTTTGCCGGTGGCTCGTTCGAAAACATCTGGCGCAACCCGAATTACTGGAAACCAAATCCAGAAAAATTTCCCAATGGGTTAACCCCCATTGTGGAAAAAGGGAAGAAACTAGGAATTGAAATTTGTTTGTGGTTTAATCCAAGCCCCGAAGACAGCAACGTGAATTGGGAAAAGGATGCTGATGCCCTCATCGATTTGTATAAGAAATATGGCATCCGTACTTTTAAAATTGATGGAGTAGAAATGCCCGACAAACAGTCGGAAATAAACTTCCGGAAGCTACTGGATAAAGTGGTTGAAGCTACTAACGGCGAGGTTGTTTTTAACCTTGATGTTACAGCCGGGCGACGTGGCGGTTACCATTCGTTCAACGAATATGGAAATGTTTTTCTCGAAAACCGTTATACCGATTGGCAGAACTATTACCCTTACTGGACTTTGCGCAATATTTGGATGCTCTCGAAATATGTTCCGACTCAAAATCTTCAGATTGAATTTCTGAATAAATGGAGAAATGGAGATAAGTATGGCGATGACCCTTTTGCCCCGAAAAACTATTCGTTCGACTACCTGTTTGCAATTACTATGGCAGCCCAGCCACTGGCCTGGTTCGAAGGGACAGGTTTGCCGGACGAAGCATTTGCTACTGCTGAAACAATTGGCAAATACAAAAAAGTAATGAATGAATTCCACTCCGGGATTATTATACCGGTGGGAGAAGAACCGTCAGGCAAAAGCTGGACCGGATTTCAGTCGCAGAAAGCGGATGACAAAGAAGGTTTTGTGTTGGTCTTCAGGGAAAAGAACAACTCCGGTTCCGGTGAATTGGAGCTCCCCATGATCGCTCCCGGTGCCTATCGTTTTGAACCGGTTGCCGGAAAAGGAAAAGAATTTCAGGCAAAGGTTGATTCAACCGGAAAAGTGCTTTTTAATCTTACCGAGCCAGACAGTTTTGCTCTTTACCGGTATTCACATTCATTCTGAGTTGGTCCCATTTGCTAATCAGGTATACAATACTATGATTTGTGGTAAAAATGTAAGAACCAAAACAAACTTTAAAAGCTGATTTTACATGAATAATTTAAAAACCCGGGTCAGTGTGCTGCTTGTTGCCATATTGTTTGCGAATTTTATATACGGACAGGTAAAACCAAAATTAAACGATACTAATACCTCGCTCCACATATTATTGAAACCGGAATACCCGATTCCATACAGGAAAATTTCAGCCCGGGAAATTTCCGATGTTTTGCTGCGCATATACAACTACCTGGAACCGGCCACTCCCTACCGGATGGTTGATCCCAAAAACGGGGCAGTAATTTCTGATTATTCTGTTGTCAACGAGGATGCTGTTTTTGAGCCTGGTGATTTTCGCGTGGTTAGCTACGAGTGGGGCGTTACCTATGCCGGGATGCTGCTGACAGGCGAAGTGACCGACGATGGCCGTTTTACAAATTACACCACTGAACGGATGCAATTTTTCGCACAGGTTTTCCCTTTTTATAAGAAGGCTTGTGATGCAGCACTGGCATCGAAAAATCCGCTCCGTTCGATGGTGTGCCCCCATTCTCTGGACGATGCAGGGTCAATGTGTGCGGCGATGATCAAAACACTTCTTGCTGAAAAGGCAGAAAACCTCCGTCCGGTGATCGACAATTACATCAACCACATCAGCAATGGTCAGTACAGACTTGCGGACGGGACATTGGCCCGGAATTTTCCGTACCCGAACACCCTTTGGCTCGATGACCTTTTCATGAGTGTCCCGGCACTGGCCTGGATGGGCAAACTTACCGGGGATAACCGTTACTTTGATGATGCGGTTAAACAGGTATTGCAATTTTCGGAACGGATGTTTGTCCCCGAAAAAGGACTTTACATCCACGGGTGGGTACAGGAGATGGAGCCGCACCGCGCTTTTCACTGGGCCAGGGCCAATGGCTGGGCATTTATGGCCATGGCCGAATTGCTGGACGTTTTACCCGAAGACCACCCGGGGAGAACAAGGGTACTGGAATTGTTCCAGTCACAAGCCAGAGGATTGGCCAATTACCAGTCGGGTTCCGGTTTTTGGCACCAGTTGATCGACCGCAACGACAGTTATCCGGAGACTTCGGCAACGGCAATCTATTCGTATTGTTATGCCAAAGGGATCAACCGGGGCTGGCTTGATCCGGTAGCGTATGGCCCGGTTGCCATGCTGGCCTGGATTGCAACATCAACGAAAGTCAATGAAAAAGGGCAGGTGGAAGGTACCTGCGTCGGGACAGGTATGGGCTTTGACCCTGCATTTTATTATTACCGTCCGGTGAGTGAGTATGCGGCCCACGGTTACGGACCGGTATTGTTGGCCGGGGCGGAAATGATCCGGCTGGTCAACTCATTTAAAATAGGAAACAGGGGAAATGCCTTGCAGCTATGTAAATAAAGAATTCTGAAAATATCTATAGACAAAGAGGATTCATTTTTTTCAGAAATAAACGGATCATACCGATTCTGTATTTCCTGGCCATAGCCGGGAATGCCTTTCCTCAAAATGAAGGTTCTTTGGCCAAGGGATGGGATAAAATACGCCAGTCCAAAAAGGAGGCATTATAGGACTTCAACGAAACTAAGTTTGGGATGTTCACCCACAGGGGTACGTACCCGATATCTGCCGGTATACGGAACGGAGAGAAGATTAAAGGTTGGGGCGAGTGGGTCATGTTCAAAGCACAAGAATATAATTTTTACGGGTTAAAAATCAAACCAATTTGCTAAAAATGAATAAAACTGAATTTCACTATATTTCATTAATTGTCCTCTTACTATTTCAGGCATGCAATGCAAAACAACCTGTACCTAAAAACATCAGACAGTACAATGTAGTCTGGAATTCGCAGAGCAAAAATTCTTCCGAATCGATGCCGCTGGTTGGTGGTGATATTGGATGCAATGTGTGGGTTGAAAACGGCGATATTCTATTTTATTTGCAACGAAGCGGAAGCTTTGACGAAAACAGTCAGTTCCTTAAAATGGGAAGGTTTAGGGTACAAATATACCCGAACCCATTCCCCCCGGAAACAACATTTAAACAAGAACTAGAACTTGCCGATGGCTATATCCAAATCGAATCTAAAGGAACCACTAAAAATTGTGTATTAGTTAAAATCTGGGCAGATGTATTTCATCCAGTTGTGCATGTTGATATTCAATCTGGGGAAAAAACAGAAGTTACATTTTCATACGAAAACTGGCGAACCGAAGATAAAGTATTATCATGCAATCCACAAAAAAGAGAACGATTTGCGGCATTCAATCTGGAAGGTTATCCAGGAGAGGTTATAAAAACAAAAGATAACATTGAACAAGATAAAATGGGAATCTTGTTTTATCACCGTAATCCAAAGGAAAAACTAATTCCGGAGGTGCTGATAAAAGAGCAGGGTTTGGAAGAAAGTGCTGATTTAATTATTGATGATTTAAAAGATCGTACTTTTGGTGGATTCGTTTTTGGCGATGGATTTGTTCCTGGTGAAAAAGATGAAGGAATTTACCAGTTAACGCCTTTCAAATCGTGGAAAATAATAAGCAAAGCAGCAAGGAAGAAACATCAGATTATTGTTGCTACTCACATTGATCAGGCTGAAACAGTTGAAAAGTGGAAAGAAAAACTTTCAGAAACAGTAAAAATAGCTCAAATAAACCAAACTGAAGATTTTCATAAGTCAGTGGAGTGGTGGCACCAGTTTTGGAACCGAAGTTATATTTTTATTGAACCTGAGAATCCGGAACCGAATAATCCGGTTTGGCAGATGAGCCGTAATTATCAACTTTTAAGATACCAGCTCGGAGGAAATGTTTTTGGAGAATACCCCACTAAATTTAACGGTGGAAATTTGGTTTTCGATCCGGTTTTGGTAGATGAAAAAACGGCTTACGATCCCGACTGGCGCCAATGGGGAGGTTCGGTATTTACTGCTCAAAACCAGCGTCTATTGTATTGGCCGATGCTTAAATCTGGGGATTTTGATGCCATACTACCTCAATTTGAACTATACAGAAAAGGTTTGCCTGGGGCAATGGCCAGAGTAAAAAAACATTTTAAACATGAAGGCGCTGTTTATTGTGAATATACCAGCGTCCCCGGAATTGCAATGGGCGACGGATGGGGCTGGAAGAATGATTACAATTATCGTATTCGTGGAGCTGAGATTCCGTTTGGCGACCCGCGCGCAAATGCAGCCAACGGATTTGGCGATCCGGTTGAAATGGGAATAATGGCCAACGGAGCGATTGCCTATCATTGGGAATCGCAGGTGGAGCATGCATATATGATTTTGGAATACTACCGCTTTACCGGCAATGATATTTCAGCTTATATGCCTTTTATTGAACAGTCGCTGATATTTTTTGATAAACATTATCGTTTACGTCAAAAAATGCGAAACGGGAAGGAGCTGGATGAAAACGGGAAACTCGTGATTTATCCTTCCACTTCCTGCGAGTCATATAGGGGTGCAAAAAATCCGGCAGATTTGATTTCGGGATTGAAAGCCTGTTTGCTAAGCCTGTTGACTTTGGATGAAAAGTATATTTCAGCGGAAAAAAGAAAATATTATCAGCAGTTTTTAGAGAGTATTCCTGATTATTCTTTTGAAGAACAAGACGGTATGAAAATTATTAAACCTGCCGAAACCTGGATAAGGGAAGCCAACCAGGAGTTGCCCCAGTTTTACCCGCTTTTCCCATTTAATCAGTTTCAGTTAGGTGATAAGGAAATTCAATATTTCAAAAATGCATATCAGGTTGCACCTGCTTTCCGTAAGGGAATCATTCAGAGCTGGCATCAGGATGGAATCCAGTTTGCACGTATGGGGATGACAGCAGAAGCCGCCGATTACAATACCCGAAAATTACAGGACAGCCCTCGTCGGTTCCCAACATTTTGGGGGCCAGGTCACGATTGGGTTCCCGATCATAATTGGGGAGGATCAGGTATGATTGGTCTCCAGGAGATGCTAATGCAGACCATCGGTGACAAAATCGTGTTGTTCCCTGCCTGGCCAAAAAAATGGGATGTGGGATTTAAATTACATGCGCCAGGTAAGACTATTGTAGAATGCAGTTTGATAGACGGCAAAATTATAAAGTTAAAGGTTTCACCTGAATCAAGATTAAAAGATGTTGTCATTTCAAATTGACTGACAGAAATTTAATCCTGCTCTTCTGGATATACACTAAAACTGATAGTGTCTCAATCGTGTTTACTAAACTTTTTATTTAGCCTTAATTGCACGTGAAAAAATATAATTTAGTTTTCATAATGTTGTTGCTTTCGGTTTCGATTTTTGCGCAAATCAACCGTATCTACATCGCCAACGATAATCATACCGATTATATGTGGTCAGCCAATGAAGAAACCTACAGAGATGAATTTATAAAAATGCTCGATTATTATATGTGCCTAAACGACAGTACGTCGCATCTAAAACCTGAATATCAAAATAAATGGAATTGCGACGGTTCTTTTTGGCTTTGGACTTATGAACACAACAAAACTTTACCTGAATTTCAGCGGTTGATTAGTCAGGTTAAAGATGGGAAAGTAATGGTTCCGTATAATACTCTCGTTTCCTGTTATGGGGGAATACCGGTAGAAGCCATGCTTCGGGGAATGTATTATGCCGGTTCACTCGAACGCCGCTATAACATGAAATTAAGCATGGCATCGGCAATAGAAAATCAGGTATTGCCTTACGGACTATCTTCTTTGTGGGCCGGTACAGGCGTAAAATATGCGTGGCATGGGATATGCGGTTGTGCTACACGCACTCCGGGCATTGCAAGAAGACCCCATGAAATTTATTGGTTTACTGGGCCAGACGATCAAAGGGTTTTAATGAAATGGTATTCCCTTAAATACAATGATAATCAGTCTCTGGGGGGATATGCCGAAGCCCGCTATCCGGGAAAAGTAGTCGGGCAATGTGATTCTATTTGTAATACAACAAATTATCCGTATTGTATCGCTGCTGCATTTGGTCAGGGATGGGATGAAATATCAACATTCTGTAACATTTTCCCATCAGTTGCAGAAAATAAAACCAATCCTTCGAGGAAGGTAATTGTATCTAACGAAATGGATTTTTTTAAAGAATTTGAGGAAAAATATGGAAATGATCTTCCTTCAGAATCTGTTTCACATGGGAATGAGTGGGACACTTATTGTGCTTCAATGGCAGAAGTATCGGCCAGAGTAAAAAGGGCTGTCGAGAAATTAAGGGCTGCTGAAGCAATGTCGAGCATTGTAAGCCTTCATGATTCAACTTTCGCATCGGAACTTATAACACTTAAAAATCAGGCATGGATTGCCTTTGGCCTTTACTGGGAACATAACTGGACAGGCGATAGCCCGGTTATTTCACGTTCAGAAAGGGCTTCATTTCAACGAAAAACAGAACATCAAATAACGGTTTATGTCGATTCTTTATACAGCATTGCCAAACAAAAAATGGCTTCGTTATTAAAAGCAGGCAGTGTTGATAAACGCTTTTTTGTCTTCAATCCCCTAAGTTGGGAAAGAACAGATATTGCAGATGTTGAATGGCCCCATAATACAAGGGTTCAAGTGGTTGATGTAAAAACAGGAAAGGAAGTTCCTTCTCAACAGATTATGAAAGATAATGTCAATTATATTCGGATATTAGCCCCCAAAATTCCCTCAATGGGGTATAAGATATTTGAAATCAGGGAGGATAAATCTTCCTTCGTGAATAAAACCGCAACCATTTTGGACAATATGCTGGAAAACAATTTCTTTAAAATTACTTTAACCAAGCAAGGTGTAATGACCAGTATTATTGATAAGAAAAATAGGAATAGGGAATGTGTGGCCAACTGTAGGGGAAAGTTTGTAAATGACTTGGGATCCGGTCTTAATGACAATGGAGAGTTAATCGTCGAGAATGATGGACCTGTTTCTGCAACCATTGTTGCCAAAGGCAACCTGCCATTAAAACATACTTCCCGAATAACCTTGTTTAAAGACATTGCACGGATTGATATTCAGAATTCTATAAATCAGAATTTCAGTGATTTATATACTTGGAAGTTCTCATTTAACTTAACGCAACCCGATATTTGGCATGAAGAACTGGGAGCTGTGATCAAAGCCAAAATTATAAGCCAGGGAGGGCAATATGCCACTTCTAATGCCCGCTACGATTGGCTCTCACTCCAGCATTTTGTCGATGTATCCAATCCGGATTTTGGGGTAACTCTTTCAAATGCTGATTGCTACTTTATGAAAACAGGAAACAGCAGAATTGATTACTTGGATTCAACGGCTTCACAAATTTCTGTGCTGTCAGGAGGACAAACAGATGGTAAGGAATTAGGCATTCAAAACCAAGATGGAGATACATTGTTTATCCAGCGATTTGCTATCGGTACTCACAAAATATTCAATACTGCAAATGCAATGAAATTTTCGTTGGAGCATCAAAATCCAATGTGCACGGGATTTCTGAACGGAACAAAATCTGTGCTTAAAGATACTCTGTATTCGTTGCTTCGGGGTTCATCTTCGGATGTGGTGGTGTGGACTGTTAAATCTTCCGAAGAAGGAATCGGTGATGGATTGATCGTACGTTTATGGAATTTAGCTTCTTCACCGGTGAATGAGACCGTTCGTTTTGACCGTGATATTTTGTCGGCCATGCATACCTCACATGTTGAAACAAATTTAGAGCCGGTTACCACAACAGGAAATGAGTTAAAAGTTTATATCGGAAAGAATGAAATTAAAACATTCCGGGTTAAGTTTAAATTGTGATAGAAGCATATGTAAATGGAATTGAAAGTGTACACGACAAATTTCTTTTTTCCAAGTTGTCTTGCATCCTTATCAAAGGCACAGATAAAGCACTGTAAGAGTATTTAAAACAATTATCCTGCAGAACTCGTATTTCGGTACCAGGTAAGCACAAATTACCGGTAGTTCCCGGGTTTTTACATCCCGATCATACTTAAAAGAGTTATAAAAGTGGCTAACTATTAACTGTAAAAGTTTAGACTTCATCTGACAATATCCTTCCAACAACGTAAGTATTCGGCGTAGTACATCTTGCCGTTGAATTTCCGGGGGATTAAGTTTACCGGAATTATGCAACATATGAACGACGCATCTTCCCGGGAACTATTAAACCGGCGCAAGGAATCAGGATTGAAATCCTCCCTTATGCCTTTCTTGAAAATAATGCTCCCAAACTTGATTTTGCCCTTTCATTGTCGTAAATTGTATATATACTATCGTTTAATAACCTAAGAATTATGTTCGGAAGAATTTGTTTGATGGTTGGTTTAATGAGTATGGTTTGTTCCTCATTTGAACTTTTTGCCCAAGAAAGCGGGAATGACCCTTCCCCTGGTATACCACCATCCGGTGACCCTGCCGTGACAGAAACAGCCGCTGCCCAATCGGATTGGGACCCCACGACCTCGCTCTTTCTCGAATTATTGGGAAAGGGATGGTATTCCGTGAACGTTGATTTCAGGAAAAAAGCAACCAGTTCTTTCAGCCTGGGGATCCAGATAGCCGAGGAAATATGGCCCAGCGTGATGATTTACCGGTTCCTGGGGGAAAGGCACCGGCTTGAAACAGGGGGTGGCGTCAGCGTAATCATTGCTAAGGATGGTTTTGAAGGAATGTCGGTTCACGGTGTATTGGGTTACCGGTACCAGAAAAAAGGAGGACTGATATTCCGTGCCGGTTTTACGCCACTCATCGGAATTCCATTCCGGGAATCCGGCGATTTTGCCATTATCCCGTTTCCCGGGGTTAGTCTGGGTTATAGTTTCTAGATCCCGGTTCCCCGGTTAAGCTTCATTGTCCATCTAAAACCCGGGTATCGTTCTGTTAACATTATGATCATGAAAAAACAATTATTGAAAAAATAAGTACTTATCTGATCCTGATTGGGATTTGCATCCTTTTACTGTTAATCCTGACCATTACTGTTCTTGACAAAATGGGTAGGGGTGAATGCATAAATGACACCCTTGCCGAGAGCATTCTGTTTTTTGTTTGTTTTCCCTGCATTATTGCCGGCCTAACTGGTATAATCATCTGTGCGGCCAGAAAGAAATGATACTTACTCCTAAATTCCTTGGATTGATGTTATCTCAACAGGGACCGGTATCGCGGCAGATTTAATTCTTGTCTGATGGGAATTACAGTTAATCCCTTCCGATTGGTAACAACAGAATCACCGGTGGCTATATACCCGACATCACTTGTTCACCCCCCATAATGGGCGGGGATATGTGGACCTACAAACTCAAGACAGCTTAACCCGCTTTGCAAATGAGGAGTAGTCAGAGCGTGCCTTATTGAATTGCGTACCTCATGGGAACAGGCTTGCTTTTCAACTTCACAGATGAACATTCTGAAATATAGTCCCTTCAGCTTATTTTATTTCGAACAGTTTTCTGCTATCTTTATTCCCTAATATGAATTTGAGAAAACCGGGGAAACCCACTAAATAAAGATGATCATGAAAAAGTCTGTTTTCTTAACATTCCTTTTTATGCTGGTAATTAATAATTTGGTTACTGCTTTACCGCCCTGTCGTCAGTATTATTCTTATACTGTGTGGGAAGGAGCCGATGGATGCAAAAGGTATTCTTTCCGGTTTGTTTATGTTTGCCCGAATGGTACCAGAGTAGAGACTGCCACCAGTATTGATTGTCCGGATCACCATTCTACTGAACGGAGGATAAAAGATGGCATAGAAGTAGTTTATTATACGATTAAACTGGAAAACAGAAATCTGAAAAACTCCTATTCCGGCCTGGATCCGGTTGAAATGAAGATTAACCAGATTTACACTGAAAGTTACAACGAGATGCTGAAGGGGAAAAAATTCTCCAATGGTTCTGCCGATTTAATGATGCAAAAAATTACCGAAAGAATTCAGACATTCCTATCAGGAATTGGAGAAGTGAAAACAAGGGAAGAAAAGGCGGATAAAGAAATTTTCAATGAAAATACGGTAAGGGAGGAATTAAAAAAGAGGATAAATGAGTATATCCCTTAACAAAAAAACACTTTCCCATGCAGGAGAGATGATCAGCTTTTTGGCCCCTTCCGGTAAAGGGAGATAATCCTTACCCCAGGATGACGATCCAGAGGGGAAGTAAAATCAGGGATAGGGAGGTGGAGAAAAGGACCACCCGGGCCGAAAAGTCAGTGTCGAGGCGATATTGTTGTGACAGGGCATAGGGGGTCAGACCCACCGGCATGGCTGCTTCAAGGATACTCGCTTTCAGATCAGCGCCTTCCAGCCATCCGGAATATGCCGTCACCAGGTAAAAAATGCCCGGCAGCACCAGCATGATCACCAGGGAAAAAAGGACGATTTGACCCCATTCCCGCAGATGCCCGATTTGCCGGAATCCCATGAAGATGCCAAGGGAGAAAAGGACGATGGGTGTGACCGACTGTGCAAGCATGGAGAGCGACCGGGAAAGAATATCCGGGAGCTGTACCCTGGCGACAGCCAGGGCCATGCCGATGACCACCGACATGAGCAGGGGGTTGGCAAGGAGTTTGAAGGCCAGCTGTCCCGGGTGAAACGGGCGGTCGCCCCCGGTTTCCACCAACAGGAGTCCCAGGGTGAGTAACCAGAAGACGTAAATTGCCGAGAGCAACGCCCCTGCGTGAAGCCCCCCCTCCCCCAACACCGACTGCAACACGGGGATCCCGAGGTAAGTAACGTTTCCGTATGCCAATATCAGGAATAGGGTGCGACGGCGCAGGCTTGTGAATCGGAACAGCCGGCTGTAAGGGAAAGCCAGCAGGGTGCAGAGGATAAAGTATACGGAATTGACGGTCATCATCCGGTTGTAGTGGCTGCCGGAAAAATCCAGTTGGGAGAGAAGGGTGATCACCAGGGCGGGAAATCCAATCCAGAGAGCAAAGCGGTTAAGGATCTCCACCCACTGTTCCGAGGCCATCTTGGTTCGGGAAAAGAGAATCCCCCCGAAAATGATCAGAAAGAGGGGCAGAACAGCATCAAAGGCGGTGATAAAGGTGCTCATATTCCGTATGTTACTTAACAAAAATAACCAACCAATCGCGATAAAGATCGGCACTTTTTCCGGATAAAATGGCTCCGGAGTCTGAAATTGTGCATCCCGGAGCTGAAAAACGAACGGAAAAGAATTCACATCCTTCTCCGACAAATATCCGGCATCTGGCTTAACTGTCAAAGGTTAATGTTAAAACCAGTTCAACCGTTACGGGGTTAGATGCGGATCCTGCTCAGGGTATAGGGATAAGAAGAGGCGGAACCAGTGGGCAAAATCAAGTTATTTATCAGATTTCTCTTTCAAATGAATGGTCATCCAGGGGCAATCCTCTTTTATTTCACAATTCTTACAACCGACCCATTTGGAGATGAAAGGGATAATGACAAATCCGATTAAAACAAAGGATGCAGTCAGGACAATGAGCTCTTTCGTAATGTTCATTGACAACAAATATATAGCCACAACCAGCGGAACAAACCAATTCGGGAACTGAGTGATAATATTCCTTCTGAATACTTTTTTGAAAGACAGACCTTTGCCCTTCCTGAAAAATCTGGATGAAACAATACCATACCCGCACGGACAGGCCAGGGTATTATAATGATGGCAATGGGGACAGATTTTAGCCCAAAACCAGACTATGCTGAAAGCTGCATAAAATCCAAAAAAGACGGCCCCCGTTGCCGAAAGCTTGCTGACCAGGATTATTCCGAGGATAATCAGGACAAGTGTGGGTACATTATCCAGCCACACCAGCCAAAGTGGAATTTTTTTGGCATGACAGGGTAGAATCATTTTATTACCAGAACCTTTACACTCTTCGGACATACTCATCTTTCTTACTTTTAACAGGATGCCGGAATTAATTTTCCGTATGGACTATCAAAACTAATAGAAAGATTTAATATTTAACAAAAAACTGTTCCCAATACCCAAAAAGACAAGATCATCGGAAAAGTCAAAAAAACAATAACACGGCAGGGGCACGGCCCAGGGGGCATGGGTGGCAGGGTGCATGGGGCCATTCATTCAAATAATTTATCTTTGATTAGCAATCCATTCGTTAAATCGGGAGCAAAATGATTTCCAGAAATCCTGTGCCATTAAAAAATCATCAGGAGTCCTGTCTTCATTTATCGATCTATTATTTTCCAGAGTTCTGGCATCCCGGTTGCATGTCTGTCTAATGTGTTCAGTCAAGGAAAGGCCGGTGTAGCCTGACTTAAGCCTTTCAATCTGCGTATTTGCGTTACGAAGCGCCTGATCTAATTCAGCTTTCTGATTATTACATTGATCCAATTGGGTTTTATATCCGTTTTTTTCCCTGTTCAAACCTTCGTTATGATTCCTTAAGCTATTAATTGTCTGATTCAATTCATTTTTCTGATTATTGCAATTTTCCAGCTGAGGCCTTATGGCGTTTTTTTCTCTGACACAATTTTCAATGGTAATATTTAATTCCCTATTTCTGTTTTCTAAAATTTTATTATCCGCTGAGCACCGTAAAAGACTATCTCTTTTATTCATCAGCTGCGTTTGTTTTTCTTTCAACTGATATTTTAAAGAATTGGACAGATTCGATAAGCTATCGACTTCTTCCATCAGTTTATTTTCTTCCTTTTTCAACTCAGCCTCCATCAAACTTCGAAGGTGAATATTCTCCGAATGAAGTCTGTCTATTTCTTTTGTTAACCCTTCATTCTGACTGATCAGTTTCTCATCGGGCCACCAGTTTGACATTCCGGGTAATGCGAATATTGCGGCATGCTGATGCCTGTCTGAATTGCTTTTTAAATTCAGATCTAAAAATGCACTATGCCTGGCCGTATCGCCCGATGGTATGCATGTGCGATCATAAAACATCTGATTCACCCCATTGACATTGATAAAAATCAAAAGTCCGTTTAAAAAGGTGAACAAATAATTCATTGCTTTGATTTTCTTTTTCCTAAACATGATTACCACAGCGATTAACTCACTTAAAATGAGCGTTATTAATCGCATGAGTTTGGCAGGTGGGCAATCTATGAAAGAATTAATCACCCAGGCAATTAGAAATATGGCGGCAGTGGCACCACCCAGCGTAAAAAGCGTTTTTTCATCAAACAATTCTGTCGGGAGTTTTGGAGTTGCAGTATCAGTAGCCATGACCAGAAGTATTAATTGTTGTGG
>CAYWTT010000022.1:0-18199 GCA_964461245.1 uncultured Prolixibacteraceae bacterium
ATCTGGTCTGTTTTAAAGGGACCCGATTCCACCGAGACACCGTTTACCAGTTCTTTCCAGATGCCGTAATTTTTCAATCTTCCGTGATAGGTGTATTCCCAGCGCGTATCGTTTTCATCGTTCATGTTTTTAACCCAATGGTCTTTGAATCCTTTCAATTCATCACATATTCCTTCAGATTTTCAATCCCTCCGGGAAAAGCCATGTGGATGACCGGTTCGGTTTCAGGCTCGAGAATGGTAAGGTTCATTGTGCAATCCAGACTGAGCGGATCACCCGGACGATCATACTGTGTTTTGAAAGGAATGCCGTTATCATATAGGGTGATCAGGGCTGCTTCGTAAGCCTCTGCCAGCGATTTTCCGCACACGGTGAGGACTGGGATGTTTATCATGGATTAAATTGGTGTTGCAGGAGTAAAAATAGATATTTTAAATATAAAATTGCGGGAGAATCAAAGAAATCTGTTCTAGAATTTAATTCTCCTTGTTCGTAACCCAGATGGTAAAATTTATCTCGTTTGTGTCTCCGTATTCAAGGGCATTAGCCTATGCGGATTGCCCTGAGCGTAAAGCGTAAAACGTAAAGAATCCTCTTTCGCAGGACGCTTATAAGTGTTAACACGTTGTTAAAAGCCTGTTTTTTCGAGAAAATCTCTTAATTTTCGGCATTAAAACTGTAATTGACAGCTCATTCATGTTTTTTGGATTTGTAAAAACTAAAATTGTCTGAATATGAAGATCAAACTGCCGATTCTATTTCTGTCATTTTTTTCTCTTACCACTTTGCCGGCCCAGAATCCTACTTTTTGGCGCGGTCCGCACGGGAACGGCAACTATGATGAAATAGGATTGATGAAATCCTGGCCTGCCGGTGGGCCTACGATTCTCTGGACCTTTGACCAGCTGGGAGCCGGATTCTCTTCCCCTGTGTTGGCCAATGACATTATTTACCTTTCAGGGACCGAAGAAGGCATGGGATTTGTGTATGCACTTTCCACCGATGGCAAATTTCTTTGGAAAGTTCCTTACGGACCGGAATTTACCGAGAGCTACCCCGGAACCAGAAGCACTCCCGTCGTAGTAGGCAATTTGTTGTATCAATATTCCGGATTGGGTTTGGTGACCTGCATGGACTCCAGCACAGGAAGCGTAAAATGGAAGAAAGATATGGCAAAGGAGTACGGTGGTCTTCATCCCCAGTGGGGGTATACCGAAACTTTTGCCATAGATGGGGAAAAGCTCTTTGTAACACCCGGAGGTCCTGATCATACCGTTATTGCTCTTAACCGGATGAACGGTAATTTATTATGGTCAGCCTCATTCAGGGGAGCGCTTTCAGCCTATTGTACCCCACTGGTGGTGAAAATCCCGGGAAGAACCCTGCTGGTGACTCACCTTGAGTCGGATATTGTGGGACTGGATGCCAACACAGGAAAAATCCTGTGGAGCCATCACCATCCCAATCAGTGGAGTGTGCAGGCTAATACCCCCATATATCATGACGGAGCTGTATTTTGTTTCAGCGGATATGGCCAGGGAGGAGTTAAGTTAAAACTTTCGCCTGATGGAAGCTCAATATCCCCTGAATGGGTAACCAAACTGCTGGACAACCGGATAGGTGGTGCAGTTCTGGTGGATGGCTTTCTTTACGGTTCGGGAGATCAAAACCGTTTCTGGATGTGTTTGGACTGGAAAACAGGTGAGTTGAAATACAAAGTCGCCGGGCTCGCCAACGGCACAGTGATTTCAGCCGACAAAATGCTTTTTGGCTATACTGACCGGGGAGAACTATTCCTAGCCAAGGCTGATCCTTCGGGATGGCAGCTTATTTCCCAGACTAAAGTCACCCTCGGGCTGGCTCAGCACTGGGCCCACCCTGTGATCAGCAACGGCCGGCTATTGGTCCGGCACGGGAATGTGTTGATCGCATATAAAATCAAGTAGGAGGGGGACTGGTTGGCGGTTGTCGGTTATCTGTTATCGGATGAGGTTCACCGATTGTTGGTTGATCAGGAAAAAGACTGATCTGATGTGCTGGCAAAAACTGGTGCGGGGAAGTGCTTTCAGGAGGTTGCGAGATTGTGGAATTTTGAAGAATGAAAATAAATTGATGAAAGATGCATTCGGTTTGCAAAAAAATATTTTCAATCGGACTGGGCCTGGTTTTGGTAGTAAGTTTGGGGATGGCACAGGTTACCCAGTGGAGGGGAGAGAAAAGAGACGGAATTTTCCGGAATGAAAAGAATCTTCTGACTGCATGGCCTGCCGGGGGACCTCAACTTCTTTTGAAAGTGGATAACCTGGGAAAGGGTTACTCTTCCCCCATTGTGGATAAGGGTACCATCTATGTTTCAGGGATGAAAGACACACTGGATTACCTTACAGCCCTCGATTATACTGGGAAGATCAAATGGCAGGTTAATTACGGTCGGTCATGGGTGAAAAGCTTCCCCGATACACGGAGTTCTCCCACCGTTGAGGGAGAACGGGTGTATGTATTGGCCGGGGTTGGAAAACTGAGCTGTCTGAATGCAACCGACGGAAAGACAATTTGGAGCGTGGATGTGGATAAGGACTATGAATCGGAATGGCATTTATGGGGTGTCTCTGAAAGTCCGTTGATTGTAGATGACAAGGTAATCTGTTCTCCCGGTGGTAAGAAAACCTCGGTAGTGGCCTTTGATAAAATGACCGGAAAGGAAATCTGGCGTACTGAAGCAGTAGGTGGTCCCCGCTGTTATATTTCCCCTGCTATCTATGAATATGATAAATTCAGGTTCATCATTGCTGCCACCGGGCAATACCTGATCGCTATCATCCCTGAAACAGGCAAGGTAGCCTGGTCTTACAAATACTGGGATTCTGCCAAATGGGACCAGGATGGCCTGATCTGGGCCAATACTCCCATCTGGAACAAAGATGAGTTTTTCATCACCATGGGATATAATTACCGGCCGGTGATGCTTAAGATGAACAGCGAAGGCACAGGTGTCACAGAAAAATATTCTCCTGCCGTTTTTGACAACCACCATCATGGGGTAGTGCTGGCAGACGGGTATGTGTATGGTTCGAACTGGATCAATAACGGAAAAGGAAACTGGGTCTGCATGAACTGGGATACAGGAGAGATCATGTGGGAAACACAATGGATGAATAAAGGTTCCATCGTGTATGCAGATGGTTTGTTATATCTGTATGAGGAGAAGCAGGGGAATGTGGGATTGGTAAAACCCGATCCCGGAAAATTCAACCTGATCAGTTCTTTCAGGGTGACGGAAGGTACTGGACCTCACTGGGCTCATCCCTTTATCCATGACGGAATGTTGTTCCTGCGACATGGGGAGGTACTGCTGGTTTACAAAATTTCACAGTAAAAAGCATAATCCGGATGAAACAGGATCGGATACCGAAAATTGCCTTGTGGGGGCTGGCCACTGTGTCAGTCATTCTCATTTTCTGGTGGTTAGGGGCTGATCCTACGCGACATTTTGAGCAAAGTCTGCCGGGACTTGACCACAGGGGAGGAGAGCAGGGGGGAGGTGATTCCGTTCAAATAGGCGAGTTTTTTGACTTTTACACTAACGATTATCATCCTCTGGAAGAGAGCTGGCCCCGCTTCCGTGGCAGTGACTTTGACAATATATCCAAATCAATTGTTCCTCTGAAGGAAAAGTTCAGTGCTGCCGGACCAGAGGTCCTCTGGTCGGTTGACCTGGGCGAAGGGCACTCCGGGGCGGCCATTTACAAAGGGCTTGTGTATATACTGGACTACAGTGAAGGGGAACAGGCCGATTTTCTGAGGTGTTTTTCACTGACTACAGGTAAAGAGCTATGGAGAAGAGGCTACAAAGTGCATGTGAAACGGAACCATGGAATGTCACGGACAGTGCCTGCAGTGACCGACAGTTTTGTGGTAACTATCGGTCCCCGTTGCCATGTGATGTGTGTTGAGCGGAAGACCGGAAATTTCAGGTGGGGGATTGACATCGAAAAAGAGTATCATTCGGAAGTTCCGCTGTGGTATACGGGTCAATGTCCCCTGGTGGACGGTAACACCGCCGTGATTGCCACGGGAGGAACCTCGCTGATGATCGGGATTGATCTGGCCACCGGACACAAAATATGGGAAACTCCCAATCCGAAGGGATGGAAAATGTCACATTCCTCCGTAATGCCTTTTATATTCGGAGGAAAACGAATGTACATTTACAGTGCGGCAGGAGGCATGGCCGGTATTGCAGCCGACGGGCCCGACACCGGCAGGATACTTTGGGAAACCTCGGCCTGGAATAAATCGGTTGTAGCTCCTTCCCCTGTCTGTATGCCTGACGGTAAAATATTCATAACGGCAGGTTATGGCGCAGGAAGCATGGTCTTCCAGCTGCAGGAAAAAGGTGGGGGATTTTCCGTTATGCCTGTCGCCGGTTATAAACCTTCGGAAGGATTGGCGTCTGAACAGCAGACCCCGTTATACTGGAACGGTCACCTGTTCGGCATTCTCCCCAAAGATGGAGGGGCATTGCGAAATCAGCTGGTTTGTGCCGATGCTGCCGATACCCGGAAAATCGTCTGGTCGAGCGGATCAGAAAAACGGTTTGGACTTGGACCTTATTTAATGGCGGATGGTAAGATTTTCCTGTTGAACGAAGAAGGTACGCTTTATATTTTGAAGCCATCGGTTTCGAAATATATCGAATCGGATGCGGCCAAAGTGATCGCAAACGGTCAGGATGCCTGGGCACCGCTGGCTCTTGCCGATGGGTACCTGGTTCTCAGGGATTCTAGAAAGATGATTTGTATCAACATGCACAAATAATCCGGAATGAAGAAAACAGGAATCACCGTTTTTTTAGTTGTCCTGACAGTGATCATTGGGGGAGTGATGGGAATCGAGTTCTTGTCAGAACGCCCCGGCAGGCAACCGGACAATCCATTTGCCCTGCAGATGGATAGCCTTATTGCTGTCAATCCTGACTTGATCCTTTACAAGGAAGTGCGGAATCTGAAACTGGATATGGAAGATCCGTTGGGTATTTCCCGCGTAGGGAACATGTTGGCTGTGACGGGAGCTCAAAGGTTGATCGTTCTTGATTTAGCGGGGAAATTACTCAAAAATGTAGCGCTGGATGCAGATCCATTTTGCGTGAAAGCCACAGCCGACCGTTTTTATATCGGGACATACAAAAAAGTGGTTGTACTTGACCAGGAAGGCAAAATGGTGTCAACCTGGAACAACCTGTATGAAAACTCCATTGTGACTTCCATTGATGTTTACGGGGACAAGGTATTTGTGGCGGATGCCGGAAAAAGACTGGTTTACCGTTTCGATACTTCAGGAATTAAGGAGTTGGAATTCGATGGTAAAACCGGGGTGGAAGGCTCACATGGTTTTATCGTTCCCAGTCCTAATTTTGACCTGGCTATAGATCAAACAGGAGATTTCTGGGTAGTCAATCCCGGGAAGCATGAGTTGGAAAATTTCAGTTTTGAAGGGAGACTGAGGGGATGGTGGGGAGGTCCGACAGCGGGCATCAAAGGATTCAGCGGTTGCTGCAACCCGGCTCATTTCACCTTTTTACCTGACGGTAATTTTGTTACCAGCGAAAAGGGTGTGGTCAGGATCAAAGTGTACAAACCTTCGGGTGAACTGTTTGGTGTGGTGGCTTCTTCTGCTGCCTTTGCGGGAGAACAGCATGCGCCCGACTTGGCAACCGATGAACAGGGGCGGATATATGCGCTTGATATGGAGAAAAGAATGATCAGGGTATTTGAGAAAAAATAAACCATGGAAAGAAGAGAATTTTTCCGGAGGTGGGGTCGTCTTTTCCTTTTGGGCGGGATGGCCGGTGTAACAGGATATTTAGCTTTTTCGGGAAGGATAGATGAAAATGACTCCTGTTGTGATTCCCGGGGATGTACTGCCTGTTCCAGATCGGCTTCCTGTAAAATGCCAGAACGCATAAAGTTTGACCAAGATGGAAGATGATACGATAAAAAGCCGCAGGGAGTTTTTACGCAGTGGTACCCGCATTTCCCTGGCACTTGTGCTGGGGGGAATGGGTGGAATGGCTGCTTCCCGCCTTACCGGTGAGAAATGGGTATGGCAGATCGATCCTTTCACCTGTACCCAATGCGGACGTTGTGCCACGGAATGTGTTTTGACCCCTTCCGCTGTCAAATGCGTTCATGCCTATCAGTTGTGCGGGTATTGCGACCTCTGTGGCGGATATTTCAAACCCGGAAGCAATGCACTTACTACGGCGGGTGAAAATCAGTTGTGCCCGACAGGAGCCATAAGCCGCCAGTTTATAGAAGAGCCTTTCTTTGAATACCGGATTGACGTAGACCTCTGCATCGGTTGTGCCAAATGTGTCAAAGGGTGTTCCTCTTTCGGCAATGGCTCACTCCATCTTCAAATCATGCAGGACCTGTGCGTCAACTGCAATCAATGCTCCATTGCCAGAAACTGCCCGTCCAATGCGATACATCGGGTTAAAGCCGGCACACCTTACCGGATAAAGGGAGGATTTACGAAGGATGGGTAGTTGCTATGCCTGTACCTGAAAAAAGTTGTTTAAAGTTCAACAGGCAGCCCGTAACCAACAGCCAGAAACATGAAAAATGAAAAGTCTTAAAAATAAAGTCATAGTAGTCTCGATCCTGTGTTTCAACCTGTACTTCAGCCTGATCTCTGGCAATGCCTTTGGCCAGCAACGGTTTCCCAAGCCGGAGTTTGAAACCGGTTATGTGCAGCCTGACACTGTCAAGCCCGAACCGCGTTCCACTACAATGGAATATGTGGATGTTGCTGTTTTACTGGGAGTTTTGTCGCTGACAACCTGGCTGGTTCTGAAAAAAAGATCACGTCAGGGTATTTTGGGATTGTCAATTTTCACTCTCTTATATTTTGGATTTTACCGCAAAGGGTGTATCTGTGCAGTGGGATCACTCCAGAATGTGGCACTCTCTTTTGCCGATCCTGCCTATACCATTTCTTTGACTGTCCTGTTGTTCTTTTTACTGCCCCTGATATTCAGCCTCTATTTTGGCAGGGTGTTCTGTGCGGGAGCCTGTCCGTTGGGAGTTATTCAGGATCTGGTGATCGTTCATCCGATCAGCCTTCCTTCGTGGCTCAGAAAAACGCTGGGACTGATTCCTTACCTCTATCTCTCTCTGGCTGTATTGTTCGCGGTTACCGGGACTGACTTTTTGATTTGCCGCTATGATCCTTTTGTGGGTATTTTCCGGCTGGATGCCCCCTTTCTGATGATCATCATGGGAGTAGCCTTCCTGATGATGGGACTATTTGTGGCTCGTCCTTACTGCCGGTTTCTCTGTCCATACGGGGTTCTATTAAAATGGACGTCCAAAGTGTCGAAATGGCATATGGCGATTACCCCGGCCGAGTGTATCCAGTGTAAGCTCTGCACCACTTCATGCCCGTTTGATGCTATCCGGTATCCCACCGATTCGAAAGTGATTAGGAATTCCCGTAGTGAAGCCAGGAAGTTTATTCTATACGGTGTACTGATTCCCGTCTGGGTTGCTGCAGGCGCTTATGCGGGCTGGAAATCCCACACCTGGATTTCCAGGGCCAATCCTGACGTTTACCTTGCCGAGTTACTGATCACCCATCCGGAAGTTAAAAATGACCCAAAAAATATTGATGTGCAGACATTTCTCAGTTCGGGGAAGACCATGGAGAAGTTGGTGAAAGAGGCTACTGCGATCCGCCGAAAATTTCGTTGGGGAAGTATGATAGCCGGTGGTTTCCTGGGATTGGTCATCGGAATGACTTTGTTGAACCAGGTTATCTTCAGGAGAAATGAAGACTACTGTCCCGACAGGGGCGAGTGTTTCAGTTGCGGACGGTGCATAGACTACTGCCCGGTGAAAAGGAAAAAGGAAAACTGACTGTATATATGAAAAAATGAATACGGAAAACAGGTTGAAATTGTCTTTGAACGTAGCCGTGGTGTCCGGCATCTTTTGTCTTTTTGTCGCCTTGCTGCTGTTGCTTAATTACTGGCAGATCAGCAAAAAGGATCCGCTGGACAGTGAGGCGATGAAAGTCCTGGTACAACGCCTTTCGGAAAATCCAGACGATGATGCATTGAAGAATGACATCCGCAACCTTGATCTTCTGGCCAGAAAAGCTTACTTTACCAGCAGGTGGCAGGTGGAGACAGGCGGTTATCTCCTGCTGGCGGGCGCCATCATTTTTGTGCTGGCTCTTCGGTTGTACTACTCCCTGAAATCTAAGATAGAATTTCCTGTTCAGGTGGCTGAAAATGAATGGAAAGCAAGGCTTCTGTCCCAAAAGTGGATTTTCATATCAGGAACTCTCTTTATTTTACTGGCATTGGCCGCATCCTTCCTGTCCACCGATCACCTGGTATCTTATTCAGAAAGTGTAACAGAGGTGAAGAGTCAGGAGCCTGTTGCCACACAGGGGATCGAAGTGATCCAGGTAGGAGAGGGACCGGTGTTGGTTTCAGATTCCATACATGTGCATGCCGATTCTCTTGCCGTGACAGCCGGATCATCTGATTCCATTGGCATTGCAACTGAAATAAAAGTACCCGATCTGTCGCAGTTCATGGCTAACTCTCCCACATTCAGGGGACCATTGGGGAATGGCATCTCTACCCGGAAAAATATACCCGCTGACTTTGACGGAACAACAGGGAAGAATATTCTCTGGAAGGTGCAGATACCGCTCTCCGGTTCCAATTCACCTGTGATCTGGGGGGATAAGCTGTTTTTATCGGGTGCCAATGCTCAAAAAAGGGAGATTTACTGTTTTGACCGCTATGGGGGAAAACTGCTCTGGGCAGTCTCTGCTGACCACATTCAAGGTTCTCCTGCCACATCTCCCAGAACCACTGACGATACCGGCCTTGCTGCCCCCTCACTGGCAACCGATGGAAACTATATTTACGGCATTTTCGGGAACGGAGATATTATGGCGGTTGACATGAACGGGAAGCGGGTGTGGGCCCGAAACCTCGGCGTACCAGATAACCATTACGGACATTCTTCTTCCCTGCAGGTATGGAAAAAAAGTCTCTTTGTCCAGTTCGATACCAATAAAATCAGGAGGTTACTGGCTTTGGACACAGCCACGGGAAATCCGGTATGGGAAACTAACCGGAATGTGAAGATCTCGTGGGCCAGTCCCATTCTGGCAAACATAGGCGGGAAATACCAGGTTATTCTGGCAGCTGATCCGTTGTTAGCCGGTTACGATGCGGAGACTGGTAAAGAGCTGTGGAGTTGCAATTGCCTGTCAGGTGAGGTGGGCGCTTCCCCGGCATATGGAGAAGGGCTGGTTTTTGCCGCTAACGAGTATGCCCGGCTGGCTGCAGTAGATCCGTCAACCGGTCAAATTGTCTGGGAGGAAGACGAGTATATGCCGGAAGTGGCCAGCCCGGTGGTATCGGGAGGGCTCGTTTTCGTTGCCACCAGTTATGGCATTCTGGCCTGCTATGATGCCAAAACGGGAGCAAAACAATGGGAATTCGACGGAGGGGTGGGATATTACTCTTCCCCAGTAATATCCGAAGGTAAACTCTTTATTTTTGATATGCAAGGGCTTTTGCAGGTATACGCGGTTGCCCGTGAAAAGAATCTGCTGGCTGAATCTCATCTTGGGGTTAAGGTGACTTCTACTCCGGCATTTGCCAATAACCGCATGTTCGTCAGGGCCGGGAATGTCCTGTATTGCATCGGAACCAGATAAAAATGGATTAAGAATTTATATTTCAGGATGATTTGACAGACAGGAAGATCATCCGGTCCGGGTATAAGTAATGAATGGAAACAGATAAAACGATAGTTGATAAGATTCTGGCAGAGAAAGGCAGGGAAAAGAAAGCGCTGATCCCGATCCTGCAGGCTATTCAGGGGGAGTTTAATTATCTCCCGGAAGAGGCTTTGAGATATGTGGCGGAGCACAGCGAGATCACGCCTGCCGATATTCTCAGTGTGGCCAGTTTTTATTCCCAGTTCCGGTTGCATCCGGTAGGTGAGCATACCGTTAAGGTTTGTGTGGGAACGGCTTGCCATGTAAAAGGTTCAGGTCAGGTATACGAGGCCTTCCGGAGAAAATTTAAGCTGGAAGAGGGTGAAAATACAGATGCTTCGCGGAAATACACCATAGAAAAAGTGAGCTGTCTGGGCTGTTGCACCTTAGCTCCGGTGGTTCAGATCGATCAAATCACTTACGGGCATGTCACCACCTCTCAGGTGGATGAAATCATCGCCGATTTTGAATCCCAGTCCCAATCCGCAGGGAAAAAGCAATACCGCACAGCCGCAGGCCAGGATATCCAGGGGGAGATCAGAATAGGGTTGGGCTCCTGTTGTGTGGCCAGCGGGAGTGATGAAATCAGGAAAGCTGTGGAGGCTACGGTCAATAACCGGGGATTGCGGGTTAAGCTGAAGCATGTGGGGTGTGTGGGAATGTGCCACCAGGTTCCGCTGGTTGAAATTGTCCCGACAGGGGGGGAAGCTGTGCTTTATTCCAAGGTGAAGCCAGAAGATGTAAAGGATATCGTCACCCGTCATTTCCATTCGTCAGGACTATTATCCAGATTGAAGCACAACCTGCTTGATACGGCGGAATATATCCAGACTGACGCCAAATGGCAGGGTATTGAGCGATACGCATTGAATGTCAGGGAAAAACCGGTGAGTTCATTCCTGGGGAAACAGATTCCCATTGCCACGGAATACAGGGGGATGATCAACCCGCTCGATATAGAGGAATATATAAGCAGGGGAGGTTTCAATGCCACGCGGAAAGCGCTTCTGGAAATGAAACCGGCCGATGTGGTTAAAACAATCAAGGAGAGCCATATCAGGGGTCGAGGAGGAGCCGGTTTTCCTTCGGGTATCAAATGGGAATTGGTTGCCCGTCACGAAAGTTCTGAAAAGTTCATCATCTGCAATGGGGATGAGGGTGATCCTGGGGCTTTTATGGATCGCATGCTGCTTGAATCCTATCCCTTCAGGGTAATTGAGGGAATGATCATTGCAGCTTATGCAGTGGGAGCTCATCAAGGATTTTTTTATATCCGGGCGGAATACCCGCTGGCAGTCAGACGGGTGAGAGAAGCTATTGCGCGGTGTGAAGAGAACAACCTGCTTGGGGATCGTATTCTCGGATCGGACTTCAGTCTGAAAGCAGAGATTTACGAAGGTGCGGGGGCCTTTGTCTGTGGGGAAGAATCGGCCCTTATCGAATCGCTCGAAGGAAGACGCGGGTTTCCCAAAATACGTCCTCCCTTTCCGGCGGAGAGGGGATATATGGGCCATCCCACCCTGGTGAACAATGTGGAGACCCTGGCCCAGGTCTCTTACATACTCAGGGAAGGGGCCGGGAAGTTTTACTCCATTGGGACAGAGCACAGCAAGGGCACCAAGGTGTTTGCGCTGGCAGGCAAAGTGGCGAGGGGCGGACTGATCGAAGTGCCCATGGGGACCACCATCCGACAGGTCATTTTCGAGATCGGGGGAGGAATAGCCAATGGGAGGAGTTTCAAAGCCGTTCAGATCGGTGGTCCTTCAGGAGGATGTATTCCTGCAGAAAAAGCAGACACTCCCATCGATTATGAATCGCTGAATAAAATGGGTGCCATGATGGGATCGGGGGGACTCGTTGTACTGGATGATTCCGATTGCATGGTTGACATTGCCCGTTTCTTTCTCTCCTTCACCCAGCATGAATCCTGCGGAAAATGCACCTTTTGCCGGATAGGCACCAGAAGAATGCTTGATATCCTCAATAACCTTACCAGTGGTAAAGCTCAGCCGGGCGATCTGTCTGAACTTGAAAAACTGGCCCACTGGACTCAGCGGGGCAGCCTTTGCGGATTGGGTAAAACTGCTCCCAATCCGGTGCTGAGCACCCTGAAATATTTCAGGGAGGAGTATGAAGCCCATCTGAAGGGTATTTGTCCCACGGGAAAATGCACAGGCCTGATCACCTATTCTGTGAATGAGAAATGTATCGGTTGCACATTATGTGCCCAGGCCTGTCCGGTGAATGCCATCCTTTTCACCCCGCTTGAAAAGCATGTGATCGATACGGAATTGTGTATAAAGTGCGATGCCTGCAGGTCAGCCTGCCCGGAAAATGCCATTGATGTCAAATAAGGAGTTTATGATTAAACTTAAAATAAATAACCGCGAGGCAGAAGTGGAAGAGGGGACTTCGGTAATGCAGGCTGCCAGGCGACAGGGGATTCATATCCCTGGCTTGTGCCACGATGATGAGCTGCTCCATATTACCTCATGCATGCTTTGCCTGGTCAAGGATTGTACGGGGAAACTGATACCTTCCTGTTCAGTGAAGGTTACGCCGGGCATGATGATCATAACCGATGATCCTGAAATCGAAGAAGCCCGCCGGATGGCGCTGGAGTTGCTTCTCAGCGAACATGTGGGCGATTGTGAAGCTCCCTGTCAGGTCGGATGCCCGGCACACATGAATATCCCCCTGATGAACCGGCTGATTGCCTCCGGAAAATGGGAGGAGGCCCTGAAGGTGGTTAAACGGGATATTGCACTGCCTTCCATACTGGGCAGGATATGCCCGGCACCCTGCGAGGGAGCCTGCCACCGCAAAACGGTGGATGAAGCAGTTTCCATCTGTTTGCTCAAACGGTTCACCGGAGACGAAAATGATTTATATCCCTGGACGATTCCGCCATTAAACGGGAAAAGGGTGGCTATCATCGGAGCCGGGCCAGCTGGACTTTCGGCTGCATATTATACGCGTCTGAGAGGAATTGAACCCACTCTTTTTGACAGGCAGGAAAAACCGGGCGGGGAATTAAGGGTCTCCATCAGTAGGGAGAACCTTCCGGAAGATGTGCTGGAGAGGGAGATCGGCACAATCCTGAATACCGGCGTGATTTTCAGGGGAAATACCACGGTTACGGATGCCTTTTTTGAGGAATTGAAGCAGTCGTATGATGCCCTGATCGTGGCTACCGGGAATATTGACGATCTTACCAAATCGTATGGTTTGCAGGGAAATCCGAAAGGACTTGAAGTGAACAGGGATACTTTCGGGACCGCTGAGCCTGGGGTTTTCGCCATTGGGAATGTTCTCCGGCCCTCGCGTTTGGCAGTCAG
Organism: uncultured Prolixibacteraceae bacterium; assembly: GCA_964461245.1. GTDB lineage: Bacteria > Bacteroidota > Bacteroidia > Bacteroidales > Prolixibacteraceae > UBA1413. Next base: position 13,146 of record CAYWTT010000022.1, read on the forward strand.
GTCGGTGGCTCAGGGGAAAGAGGTTGCATTTTCAGTGGAACAATACCTCAACGGGGAATTGGTTTCCGGGGAGCCCCGCTTATTCAACTCCCGGTTCGGCAGATTACACCAGACTGAATTTGCTGAATACCTGAAAGAGTCGATCCGGGGCAAACGGATATGGCCATCCGTGCCGGCAGGCGGTTTTTCCCGGGAAGATGCCGTCAGGGAAGCCCAGCGGTGCATGCATTGTGATTGCAGGGCGGCTGACGATTGCAAACTGAGGTTATACGCAGACAGGTACAAAGCTGATCAGAAACGATTTCAGTCGAGTCCGCGAAGGAATGTTACCAAACATTTTCAGACCGAAGGAATCGTATACGAACCTCAGAAATGCATCAAATGCGGCATTTGTGTGAGGTTAACGGAAAAATACCGTGAAAAGCTAGGACTGACTTACATTGGCAGGGGATTTGACATTGCCATCGGGATTCCTTTTCATGAATCGCTCGATGCAGCGGTAAAGGAAACAGCCATCCTTGTGGCGGAGAAATGCCCAACCGGTGCTTTGTCATTCAGGCACGTCTCTGAATAAGTCAAATTTAAGCTTGCTTAATTGGGTGTTTGCTCCTGTATGCCTCGGTTTGAATGAAGGGAATATTTTAATGCAGTATATTTGAATGACCAAACAAGTTACAGTATGCGCGGTGTGACATTGAGCGGAAAATGCCTGATTCTTCTGTTCCTGTTTTTTCTGGTAAAATCCGGGACAGGTCAAAATTCGGGGTGCTGGAATATCTTCAGGGGAAACCAGCGCCTGACTGGCAGCATTTCTGGAAACATACCGGACAAACCGAAACTGCTCTGGAGTTTTCCTACCGGTAGTATGATCAAGTCATCTCCTGTGGTATGTCAGGACAAAATCATCGCAGGTTCTACCAACGGGACCGTATATTGTCTGGATATGAACGGGAAGCTGCTTTGGCAGTTTAAGAGTTCCAACAGCATCGAATCTTCTGCGCTGATCCTGGAAAACAGGGTTTATCTCGGTAACCTGGAAGGCATTTTGTATGCACTTGACCTGAAGAGCGGAAATAAAATCTGGGAATACAGGTGTGACAATCAAATCATGGGTTCCGTAAATTGGTACCAGTCGGGCCATGAGACCAGTCTGCTGGTGGGGAGTTATGACTTTTATCTCCATTGTGTGGATGCCAAAACCGGGAAAGTCAAGTGGAAATATGAATCGGAGAATTATATCAACGGAGCAGCCGCCATTCAAAACGGACAGGCGCTGTTCGGCGGGTGTGACGGTTTTCTTCACGTGGTGGATATTCTTACCGGCAAATTGGTCAGAAAAATCAATGTGGCTACCTATGTGGCTGGTTCGGTTGCCGTGGAAGGCAGCAAAGCCTGGGTGGGTGATTATGATGGCCGGTTTTCCCAGGTGGACACCGACAAGGGAACGATCGGATGGAAATGGATGGATGCAAAGGTAAAACTGCCGTTCCTGGCTTCCCCGGCGCTGGCTGCAAATTCCGTCGTATCCGGGAACCACGATAAGCACATTTATTGTTTCGATAAAAATGACGGCAAACAAATATGGAATTTCAATACAGGAAACCGGGTGGAGGCATCTCCGGTAATTGTCGGAAAGAGGATAATAGCGGCCAACATGCGGGGTGATCTGTTTATTCTGAATCTTTCCGACGGCAGGATTATTTGGAAATACGAGCTGGGTTCGGCCATTATCAGCAATCCTGCAGTCAGTAATAATAAAATTGTGGTGGGGGCAAGCGATGGCTATGTGCATTGCTTTGGGAAATAGTTTAACCTGGTTGACCGATGCAGGGATCTGAAAATGGAATTTAAAACCGGATCATAAATGAATATAATTCAAATCATCCCCGGTTCGGGGGGGTCATTTTATTGTGGTAATTGCCTAAGAGACAGCAAGTATGTGGATGCCCTCCGGAAGAAAGGCCATCAGGTGGTTAAAATTCCCATGTACCTGCCCCTGTTTTCCGATGAACATGATATTACCGATATCCCGGTGTTTTATGGGGCTGTCAGTATTTATCTGAAGCAATTGTTTCCGATTTTCAGAAAAGCCCCCTGCTGGTTCGACCGGTTGCTCAATACCAAACCGGTTTTAAAGATGGCTGCTTCCATGACGGGTTCTACCAATGCAAAAGGACTTGAAGAGATGACGGTTTCCATGCTGTTGGGGGAAAACGGAAAGCAGCAGGAAGAGCTGGAAAGGATGGTGGAATGGATCGGTGGGCATTGTAAACCGGATATCATTCACATATCCAATGCTTTGCTGCTCGGACTGGCACACCGGATCCGTGAAAAAATGAATGTTCCCATTGTATGTTCCCTTCAGGATGAGGATGTTTGGGTAGATGTGATGAAACCTTCATACAGGGATAAGGTTTGGACCCTGATGCAGGAGAAATCGGCTGATGTGGATGCCTTTATTGCGGTCAGCCAATATTATGCCGGCATGATGAAAGAGCGGATGAAACTTCCGAAGGACAAAGTATTTTCCATATACCTGGGGGTGGATCCAGATGAATATGAATTTGTAAGTGCCGAAAAAAAGCCGAGGAGCATTGGTTATATTTCCCGGATGTGCCATGAGAACGGTTTGGATATTGTGGCCGATGCATTTGTTCTTCTTAAAAAGCAAGCTGGTTTTGAAGATGTAAAACTGGTCATTACAGGTGGTTCCACTCCTTCCGATTCAAAATATATCGCCGGGATCAGAAAGCTGATCAGGAAGGCGCATCTTGACAAATATGTGGATTTTCATGAAGTTTTCGAAGGAGAAGGAAGGAAAGAGTTTTTCCGGAAAGTAGCCATTGCGTCGGTGCCTGTCCGGAACGGGGAAGCATTCGGGATTTACCTTTCCGAATTGATGGCAAGCGGGATTCCTATTGTACAGCCAGCCTTGGGAGCTTTCCCCGAGATTGTGAGCCTGTCCGGTGGAGGGATTAATTACTCACCCAACGCTCCTGAGATTCTGGCTGAAAAATGGATGAGGATTTTGCCCGACAAAGAGCGGCTTGCCCAACTAAGCCACCAGGCAAGAAAGGGTGTGGAGCTTTATTTTGATATTAAAGTTCATGCTTCAGAAATGGTGGCGGTTTATACCCAGATCATCGAAGAAAAAAAGAGATATGCTGTTACGTCTCAAAAACATAAGTAAGGGTTATGGTGTGCCCGGAACGCATGCATTCCGTCCAGTTTTGAATAATTTGAGCATGGAGGTGGAAACCGGTTCCCGGGTTGGGATTACCGGGCCCAGTGGTTGTGGTAAAACCACCCTGTTAAATATTGCCGGTGCCCTTGATCGGCCTGATTCCGGGGAAGTCTTCTTTGAAAACCGGGAAATAGGCAAATACATAGATAAAGATCTGGCTGTTTTCCGCAACCGGAAGATGGGATTTGTTTTTCAGCAACATCACTTGCTGCCGCAGTGCACTTTACTCGAAAATGTTATTCTTCCCGTTCTTCCGCGGGGAGGCGTCACCCGGGCTGACAGGTCCTGGGCGGAATACCTCCTGAATAAAACCGGAATTTGGGAACAGCGTGATCAGAAACCCGGAGCCATGTCGGGGGGCGAGTGTCAGCGCGCCGCTGTGGTAAGGGCACTGATTAACAAACCAATGCTCGTATTGGCTGACGAACCGACAGGGGCATTGGATGAACTCAATGCGGTCAATCTTTCTGACCTTCTCATCAGGTTAAGTACCGATGAAGGAATTACCCTGGTCATCGTAACCCATTCTCCCGAACTTGCTGGGAAGATGGATATAGTATATACCCTCCACAACGGAATCCTAATACCCTGATCATGTCTGTTTTTCGTTTGGTTTGGCAGAGTTTCCGGCATTATCTGAGACGCAATCTGCTGGTTATGTTCGGGGTGGCTTTGAGTACCGCAGTTTTGACCGGTGCTCTCTTTATCGGGGATTCCATGCGTTACAGCCTGGAGCAGATCGCTCTTTCGCGACTGGGTTCCATTACCCGGCTGGTCACTGTCCATGATCGCTATTTCAGGGCAGACCTGGCCAGCGACGTGGCCAGGGTAACAGGGATCAGGATTGCCCCGGTATTTTTAACCACCGGTTCAGCCGTTTCCGGGGGAGGAGAACACCGTGTGAATAACGTCCGGTTTATTGGTATTGACAATCAGTTTGAATCGGTTTCCGGAAACGGAATATTCACTGACATCCCCGATGATGAAGTGATAATCAATGAGAGTCTGGCGTACCAGCTTCAGGTCGGTCAGGGAGAAGTCCTGTTGCTGCGTATGGCCAGGGCCAGTCTGGTGCCATTGAATACTCCCTTTGTAACGGATGAGGAAACCACTGTTTCGCTTCGTGCCTCGGTCCGGATCGTTGCTTCCCGGGAACAGATGGGAGATTTCAACCTGCAAAATTCCCAGTCAACGCCTTACAATGTGTTTTTATCCCTTGACCGGCTTAACCGCTTGATGGAAATGGCAGGAAAGGCTAACCGGCTGCTTGTGTGTGGAGATATCCGGGCCGACCGCCTGGTTTCAGCTCTGGACAGTTCTCTTCAACCTGAAGATGCCGGTTTGATCTTCCGCTATATTCCTGCCACAGGAGAATCGGAGGTTTCTTCGGACCGGATTTTTATGGATGAAACCAGTTCGGATCTCTTTTCTTCTGTGCAGGGGAGTAAGAAGATCATGAGCTATTTCGTGAACAGTATCGCTTTTCAGAATAAATCGGTTCCCTATTCTTTTGTCTCTTCATGGAATGGAATTCCTTTAAATACAGGAGAGGTTGCGGTAAACAAATGGATTGCCGATGATTTGGGAATAAAACCGGGTGACAAGGTGAATATCAGTTATTATGAGATCGGCCCCTTACGGCAGCTGGTTGAAAAGGATGTCTCTCTTCAGGTAAGACTGGTCGTTCCCCTGTCCGGTGAATGGGGCGATCCTGACCTGATGCCCCGGATTCCCGGATTGGCAGACGCAGGTCATTGCCGTGAATGGAGAGCAGGCATTCCCATTGACCTGGACCGGATTCGCCAGAAAG
>CAYWTT010000023.1:0-17738 GCA_964461245.1 uncultured Prolixibacteraceae bacterium
TTTCATTCCCAGTTTCCGGGCTGTCCGGATGGTATTGTCAATCCCTGTCTTCATTATGATGTCGACTGCCACTGTATTGATGGAATGAGAGAGGGCTGATTTCATGGTGTAATAGCCTGAATAATCATCGCTTGCATTGGTCGGCGACCAGTTGTCATAAGCTTCATATACCTGTTGATCACTCGGAAAGTATTCCAAGGGGCTAAGACCATATTCGAGTGCGGAAAGATAAACCAGGGGTTTAAAGGTGGAACCGACCTGCCGGGCGGCATTGCAGTAATCATATTTAAAAAAGCGGTAATCGATGCCACCGATCCAAGCCCTGATAGCGCCAGAGTTATTTTCCATCGCCACGAATCCGGCGTTCATCATGGAAAGATAATGTTTCAGGGAGTCCAGGGGAGTAGTTTTTACCTGCTTAATTCCATCAAGGGTAAAAAGGCTGGTTTCAATTGGTTTTGAAAACTCCCTGATGATTTCATCATGTTTTTTACCGGCAGCCAGGCTCTTTTTGTAACGATCGGTACGTTTGACAGCCCTGTAGAGAACCGATTTGTTTTCGCCCCAGGCATTCCCGCTTTTCCAGTGAGCGTCAAACTCAGCCTGCAGTTTTTTCATGTGGATTTCTACCGCCTGGGTAGCCATCTTTTGCAGGTTATAATCCACGGTCGTTCTGATCTTCAGTCCGTCGGTATACAGATTATAAGGTTCTCCGTTCTCTTTCTGATGGTTCTTACACCATTGCAGCAAGGCAGGTCTGATATATTCGAGAAAATAAGGTGCAGGTCCCTGGTTGTAAGTAATCAGGCTGTAACGGAGACCCAGTGGCTGCGATTTGTATTTCTCACCCTCTTTGCCGGAGATGAATTTCTGCTTCACCATCTGATCGATTACCACATTCCTTCTTTCCAGGGATTTGTGGGGATGAAGCCGGGGGTTGAACAAGTTGTTAGCCTTCAGCATGCCGACCAGGACAGCCGACTCTGGTATGGTCAGTGCAGAGGGAAGTTTGCTGAAAAACCTTTCAGCTGCCACCTCAATTCCAAAAAGGCCTTCCCCGAATGGCACGGTATTCAGGTATAAGGAAAGAATCTCTTCTTTGGTATATATCCTTTCCAGACGGTAGGCAATAATGGCTTCCCTGATCTTGCTTACCGGAATGGTCAACCATCCCATGTCATCCCGAGGAAATAGGTTTTTAGCAATCTGCTGGCTCAGGGTGCTTCCCCCGCCGGCACTGCGGTCATGAAACAAAAGGGTTTTGAAGAACACACGCAGCAAGGCGATCTCATCAATACCCCGGTGTTTGAAAAAACGGGCATCTTCGGTGGCGATCAGGGCTTTGATCAGGTTTGGAGAAATCTCATCATAGGTGACGTTGCTCCGGTTTTCGATGTAATACCGGCCCAGTAGCTTTCCATCCACGGAAAAAACTTCACTGGCCACAGGGGTTTTAAATCGGCTCAGCTCCTCTTCCGAAGGCACTTTGCCCAGAAATCCGAGATAGATGACCAGGACCAGGAGAAGCAACAGGAGGATTCCGGCCAGGAAAAGTTTCAGAAGAAACCGGCCCCAGCGGATCCTACCGGATTCTTTTCTGCCTCCTGAATTTTTAAGCTGCCTTTTTCTTCCATTGGTTTTGGCCATCTACGGGATTTGAATTTAGAGGTTAAATAATTCCGGAAAACCCCATAAAAGCCATGGCCAGAATTCCCGTGGTGATCAGGGCAATCGGGATGCCCTTCAATCCTTCGGGGATCTCCATCAGTTCAAGGTGTTCACGAATCCCGGCAAACATGATCAGGGCCAGAGAAAAGCCAATAGCATTGGAAAATGCAAAGACAACACCTTCCATAAGGTTAAAATCTTTTTGAACGGTCAGGATGGCAACTCCCAAAATTGTGCAATTGGTGGTTATCAAAGGAAGATAGATACCCAGTGCCTGGTATAGGGAGGGGCTGGCCTTTTTCAGAATAATTTCCACCAGCTGAACCAACGCAGCAATGACCAGTATGAAGGAGATCGTCCTCAGATAGGAGATGTTTAACGGATCCAGCACCAGTTTATTGACCAGATAAGTCACCAGAGTGGACAAAACCATAACAAAGGCTACGGCAGCACCCATGCCCGCAGCCGTGGATATTTTCCTGGATACGCCCAGAAAAGGACATATCCCCAGAAATTGCATCAAAACGATATTGTTAACCAGGACAGCTGCAACAAAAATAATCAGGTAATTCATTGCCTTTATTTCTTTGATTTATTTATTTTGTGGATAAGGGCCATCACATAACCGTAGACAATAAATGCCCCGGGAGCAAGAACAAAAAGTAGCATTATGTAGCTCTCGGAATAAATGGGTATATTCAGAATACTGCCGTTTCCCAGCAGTTCCCGGATACTTCCAAGGATAAACAGGGCAAATGTGAATCCAAGCCCCATTCCCACTCCGTCAATGACCGATGAAAAGACGTTGTTCCGGTTGGCGAAGGCTTCAGCTCTGCCCAATACTATACAGTTAACCACTATAAGGGGTATAAAAATCCCCAGGCTTTTCGACAACTCCGGTGTGTAGGCTTTCATAACCAGCTCGACAATGGTAACAAATGCGGCAATGATCACAATATAAGCCGGGATTCTCACCTTGTCGGGAATTTCATTCTTGACCAGGGAGATCACCAGGTTTGATCCTATCAGGACAAAAGTTGTCGCCAGTCCCATCCCGATTGCATTGGATGCCGAAGTGGTTACGGCGAGAGTGGGACATGTCCCCAGCACCAGAACAAAGGTAGGACTCTCCTTCAAAAATCCTTTTGTAAAATTATTCCACTGATTCATAGCGATTTACTTTTATTTTTTCTCCTGAGTCATCTTTGCCGCACAGGCCAGCTTGTATTTTTCAATTCCTGAACAGGCACGGTTGAGTGCATCTAAAAACGCCCTTGAGGTAATGGTCGAAGCGGTAATGGCATCGATATCCCCTCCGTCCTTTTTGACCGTAAAACGGGTGGAGGAGAAATTCCTGCCGATCACATTTTGCCCCGGCTTTTCCTTGTTCTTAAACCAGACAACCATCTTTGATCCCAATCCGGGAGTCTCTTTATGCTCCAGAATTTCGTAGCCGGTAATATTTCCCAGGGTATCTACTCCGGCCATAATGGAAATATGGCCGCTGAAACCCTTTTCAGAATAGGTTTTTACAGCCATTCCCACCATCTTGCCGTTGGTGAAGGCCGGAAATACCTCCACACTGTCGGTGCTGTGCTCCGGCATTACTTTCAATGATTTTCCCAGTTCACCGAATTTGGGAAGCACGCTTGAAATCGCATCGGACTGTGCTTTCAATTTTGAGGCTTCGATGGCATCTTTAGTCCTGGCATGAACAAATCCCAGGAGACCTCCCGAGACCAGGGTAACCACCAACAGGCAGCCCACCATATTTAAAAATGTTGATTCACGTTGTGCCATGTTATTTTCCTCCAAACCTTCTGGGTTTTATTGTATAGTTCAACAGGGGGGTAAAACCGTTCATGATCAAAATGGCAAATGAAACACCCTCGGGATAGGCACCAAACATCCTGATGCACATGGTGATCACCCCTATCCCTGCTCCGTAGATAAGCTGCGCTTTGGGCGTCATCGGGGAGGAAACCATGTCAGTAGCCATGTATACGGCACCCAGAATGGCGCCCCCGGTAAGAATATGGAATAACGGATCCATGTAATTCCCCGGATTAATCATCCGGAATATTCCGGCGAAGATGAACATGGTAACCAGGATGGAAACAGGGATGTGCCAGGTGATCACTTTCCTGAAAAGCAGGTACAATCCGCCAATGAGCAACAGGAAAGCTGAAATTTCGCCAAGTGAACCGCCGACATTGCCTAGAAAGAGATCCCCGTTTCCGGGCAACACATCCATTAACTGACTGAGTGGTTTGCCGGTTTTCATGCCTTCCTTCAGGATTCCCAGGGGAGTGGCGGCAGTAATAGCGTCGGTGGCAGCCTGCCGGGTAGCCGGCCAGGAAGTCATGGCCACAGGAAAGGAGATGAGCATAAAAACCCGTCCCACCAGCGCCGGATTGAAAATGTTGTTGCCCAGTCCACCGAAAGACATCTTGGCAACCCCTATGGCAAAAAGGGATCCCAGCACCAGCATCCACCACGGGACAGAAGCCGGCACGTTAAAGGCGAGCAATAATCCCGTAAGGGCTGCCGAACCATCGGTAATGGTCGGAGCAACTTTCAGGATAAACCGCTGAATCAGGTATTCAAATCCTACGCAGGCGGCCATTGCGATCAGGGTCACCCGGAGAGCATCCAGTCCAAACACAAAGAGTGACCATAACAAGGCAGGCAACAGCGCCAGCATCACCCTGAACATGATTTTCCGGACCGTATCGTCGGTATGGAGGTGGGGTGAGGGTGAAATGGTTAATAGTTTATTCATTATCGGAAATAATTCAATGTATGCTAATTCTTTCTTGTCCGGATAATCTGGCCTACCCTGGCTTTCCCCAACCGGATGTAGTCGAGCAGGGGCCGGTTGGCCGGGCAGGAATAACTGCAACAGCCACATTCGATGCAATCCATGACTTTTTCTTTCTCCATTCCCTCCCAGATGGCTTTTTCAGAAAGCAACATGAGTTGAAAAGGTTCAAGCCCCATGGGACAGGCCGATGCACAGCGGCCGCAACGGATACAGGCCACATGGGGAGCCCGAAGAGACTCCTTTTCCGGAATGACCAAAAGCCCGGAGGTTCCTTTGGTCACCGGAATATCGAGGGAAGAAACGGCTTTCCCCATCATGGGACCTCCGTTTATGATCTTGCCGGTATCTTCCGGAAGGCCTCCCGTATAAATCACCAGGTCAGAAAGCGGGGTTCCAATTCTGACTTTCAGGTTTGACGGGTTTGTCAGCTTTTTCCCGGTAACCGTAACCACCCGTTCAAACAGGGGTTTGTTTTTCTGTACCGCCTCATATACAGCAAAAGCAGTCCCTATGTTGCTCACCAGGCATCCCACCGAAGCAGGCAACGCTCCGGAGGCAATCTCTCTCCCGGTGAGGGCTTTAATCAGCTGTTTCTCACCTCCCTGCGGATATTTGACCTTCAGGGGAACGATGGCAATCCCGCTGTTTCCGGCCACGGCTTCCTGCATTTTGCGGATAGCTTCAGGCTTGTTGCTTTCAATCCCGACAAATGCCTTGTTCACATTCAACGCCTTCATCAGGATGCGAGCCCCCACCAGGACCTCTTCCGTTTTTTCTATCATCAGCCGGTTGTCGGAAGTGAGGAATGGCTCACACTCCACTCCGTTTACAATCAGATATTCAAATTTCATCCCTTTGGGAGGGACCAGTTTGACATGGGTGGGGAAGGTAGCTCCTCCCATTCCCACGATCCCCGATTCCTGTATCCGCTGAACTATTTCGCCGGCCGACAGGGTAATCTCTTTTTTAACTCCGGGTGACCTGTCGATGGTTTCCACCCACTCATCCCCCTCTACTTCGATGGCAATGCCGAGTCGAGGATACCCGGAAGTATCGGGGAAAGGCTCCACTTTCGTTACGGTTCCCGAAACAGAAGAGTGGATATGGGCGGATACAAATCCGTTCCCTGTGGCAATCAGCTGACCGGCTTTGACCTTGTCTCCCTTTTTCACAACAGGGATCGCTGGAGCGCCAATATGCTGTCCAACAGGAATATAAACCACTTTCACCAACGGCAGCTCTTCGATCGGACGATCAGCTGACAGTTTATTCTCCGGCGGATGAACTCCACCCTTTTTGAATGTTCTTAACACAATACTCCTGTTTTATTGATTGACACTGTTGGTTTCAATGGTTTCCTCCTGCACTTTTCTAGGAGGGAAACCCACTTCGATAATCGAACTGGTCGGGCATACTGCCACACACTTCCGGCATAACCTGCACTTAAAGGAGTCGATGAAAGCCAGGTTGTTGGCCATCACGATCGCATCATAGGCACATTCTTTCTGGCACTTGCTGCAACCGATGCAGGCCACCTGACACGACTTGCGGGCAATGCCGCCCTTTTCTTCATTGCGGCATGCCACATATATTTTCCTGTCCTTCGGATTTTTCTTCCTCAGTTCGATCAGGTTTTTCGGGCAAGCGGTCACGCAGGCACCACATGCTGTGCATTTCTCGTCGTTCACCTCCGGCAGGCCGGTGACAGGATTCATATGGATCGCATCGAATTTGCACACCACACAGCAGTCGCCACACCCCAGGCAACCATACTGACAACCGGTTTCACCACTGTACAGGGCAGCGACAATGGCACAGGTGGCCGCACCGTCATACCGGTTCACTTTAGGTCTGAATTCACAGGTGCCGTTGCAACGGACCACCGCCACCCGTGGATCTTTCTTCACAGCTTCCAATCCCAAAATCCGGGCTACTCCGCCCATGGTTTCATTTCCTCCTACCGGACAAAACAACCTGGAAAGGTCATTTTCCCTTACACATGCTTCAGCAAAAGCCCGGCATCCCGCCTGCCCGCATCCGCCACAGTTGGCACCCGGCAACACCTTTTCCACCTCATCAATCCGGGGATCCTCAAAAACCTTGAATTTCTGGGCGACAAAATACAATATCACCGCCGAGAATACGCCTATTCCCACCAGGGTTACCACTGTGAAGATAATTGTACTTTCCATCTGAATTCTCTTTTAAGTTTCTTTCAGTTCAAACCTGAAACTTCGTTGTATTGCCTTACGGAAAATAAATATGGCGGCATAGTATGGCACCAGCATGCCTAATGCGATTAACCCGCCGGCAATTTCATCCCCGGTAAGCTGGATGGTGATAAACAAGGTAATGAATAATACAAAAAAAGGAAGTATATATCCCAGAAGAATGGCTTTCATCCCCATGGATTGCCGCATGGTCACCGTCACTTGCTGACCGACATGGTATTTCCCCTTATAATCAGAGATTTCAATCTCCTTATCTGCTTTATCAGATACGGTACAAGCTCCTTTCGCATGACATTCGGAACACGCCGACTGGCTTACAATTCTTACGTAGATTTTATTCGAATTTATCCTTGAAACGAAACCGTTGTGACATATTTCATCCATAAATTCAATTAAAAACAAAAGACAAAACTATATATTTCGATGCTTGTTATTCATGAAATATCACATTTTTTATTTCAATGATTTTTTTTAAGAGAATTTTTAACTTCCTGAAGATCATGCGTGTTTTATATATGGTTTGCACCGGAAAATTGCAGAAATATCATCCCTTTCATTCCATAGTTTTATACCAACTTATCCCCTGCCGTTGTGACAAATTCCTTCTTCCTCTTCTCTCCAAGGTGGAATTTACAGGCAACTGCGTCTACCAGCGCTGCTCCATGCCAGGGACCGCCATTGCACCTTTGATATCGGCCACTAACACTTGTCCGGAATTGATCCATGCAAAGAAATCAGACTTACATTTTTCATAATCCTGGTACAGTCAGCATTTCAAAGTTAGTACTTTCCGTGATTTCATTGATCGGGATTTTCAATCCCATTACCCAGATGATTTCCAAGGTATTTTTTCAGAAATTCAATAGAAAACTTTTTGGCAATGATTTTCTTGTCTTTGTCCAGGAGGTAAATCGACGGGGTTGTCCGGGTATCGTAAATGATCTTAAAACGGGACAGATGGTAAGGATCCCAGACATTGACCCATTCATTCAGGTGGTGTTTTTCCATGAAATCGCTCCACTCCTTTCGGTTATTCATGGTGTAGGCCGCCACAATTTCCAGTCCCTTGTCATGAAACGGAAGGTAGATTTCATCATACAATTTAGGTACAAATTCCTGGCAATGAGAGCAATTTGGCTCATAAAAGAGCAGAATGGTATATGGGGTGGCCGGCTGACAAAGATAGTAGGGTTGGCCATCGAATGTTTCCATTCTGAGATTGCGGGCCTGCATTCCAATCAGGTTATTTTCCAGAAAGATCACATTTTCACGCACCGTGGCCACGGTGGAGGAATCGGCCCAGGTTGCTTTACCTGAGAGGTAATAGTCACGGGCTAAATCGACAAACAGGGCATCCATGCCCATGATCCGGCTGTTGATCATGTGGTTAAGGAGGTAAGAAGCCATGTATCTGAACATGAGCGGTCGGGATTCCACTTTTTTTAATATCTGGTACGCCGAAGGTTTCACGGAATCGTAAAGCTGAAGCAACACTTTATCAAAATAGGTATCCAGTTTAGATTTCAACAGCGGGGTATTCAGAAACCTTTCGTCGGTTAGGTCAAAATAATCAAAATAGTGGTTTTTGCGATAGTTATACTCATAAGTCCATTTCAGGGAATCATTTTGCTGAAATGGTTCAGGAATATCCTGCACTTTCAGCTCTTCATAATAATTTGCCATCAGAAAAACCGCCAGAAAAGTACCAGGGTATTCAGCCGATTTTTTCTTCCAATAATTACTCACCTCTCCGGAAACATGGACGATCTTGTCCATGATATCATCCCGATCGGCCGGAGATGCCTTTTTCAGTGCTGAATCAAGTTGTGCCAGTTTCAATTGCTGAGGTCTCAGCCATCTCATGTAAGTCAGGAATTCCTCACTCTCCCTGGAATCTTCAATCTGAAGTTTTTCAATCCCAAATCCCGGATTAGAAATGGTCATGGTCTGATCAGCCCCCAGTAAGAAATCAAAATGGTGATCTTTATTCAGATAGATCTTATACAATCCTTGTCGTAAAAGGGTGTCCCGTTCAAAAACAGCCCGTCCATTGGAATCGGTTTTAACCGTATCATCCACGTAAATATTGGAATCATAATAATGAGCAAGATAAATCACCGAATCGGGAGCAGCATCCAACCTGATCGCAATTCTGCAACCTTTCTTCCCTGCCATGGTCTCAGACGTAATCAGCAGAAGAAATAAAAACAAAATAACTTCTCTCACCTGCATGGTTTTTCAAATTATTCCCATACGGCAAAAATAAGACCACATTTCCGAATTTCTGAGTAATCAGGTGTTAAGAATTCTTCATTAACAAAAAACATTTGAAAACAGAAGTAATTTGAAAGGTTAAATCTATTTTTGAATAAAATAACCAGGGAAAATGATTTCAGTTTGCGTACCGGTATTTAATACAGATGTCAGGAAATTGGGCCTCCAGTTAGTGGATCTTTCAGCAAAAACCAGTGTGCCGATTGAAATCTTACTGTTCGATGACTGTTCCGATGAGAAATTCCAGTTATTGAACCGGGAAACAGCCACTTATAGCGGGATCATTTATAAAGAAATGGAATCCAACCTGGGACGTGCAGCCATACGCAACCGGTTGGGCAATTCAGCAACCCAGCCCTGGCTGCTGTTTCTGGACGGGGATTCTTCCATTGAAACAACTGATTTTTTGTCCAGATATCTGGAAGCCATCCCTATGGGAGAGGTGATTTGCGGGGGTACCTCTTACCCCGCCCATTCTCCTGAATATCAGGAAACCCTCCTGCGGTGGGTATACGGGAGAAAGCGGGAGCAGCTTTCAGCACTCCAGAGAAAGCTGAGAAACAATTTTGCCATTACTGCCAATAACTTTCTGATAAACCGTGAGGTTTTCCTGCAACATGGTTTTAGGGAAAACATAAGGGGTTATGGCCATGAAGATACTGTCCTGGGGTATGACTTGTTCAAGGCGGGTATCAGGATCAGCCATATCGACAATCCGGTTTTGCACACCGGGCTTGAAAGCTCGGCAGAATATCTGGAAAAAACTAAAAAAGCCATCGAAAATCTGCTTTTTATCCATGCAAATCTTATTCCGGATCCGGAATTCAGGAAAGAATCGGGTTTGTTAAAAATCGGATTTACCCTGCGAAAAGCAGGTTTGCTGCGAATTACCGCCACCCTGTTCAGATGGATTGAACCCTGTCTTCGAAAAAACCTGACCGGTACCTGTCCGAAACTCTTTCTCTTCAACCTTTACCGAATCGGTTACATGTGTGGGAATTCATCCCGGCGGGAGCGGGATTAAGGGCTAAGAACAAACAGGAATACGCTCAGGTTAAGGTTCAAGTTGTTCAAAATTGTTCAGGGCCTGCCAGAATTTTACGGATACGTACTTACCGGAAATATACGTTCGGCATGCCCGCCTGAACGGACGGCCAGGGGCGGGGGGATTTAGGGATGCAGAAGGCATGAATAAGGATTTTCGGTTGTCGGACTAACGGATCATGTGAAATGCTGAAATCTTAACTCCTTCTGTTACAAAGAAGCAACTCTTATCGTATGTCCTTTTGTCCTTCCGTCCTTTAGTCTATATTCTTTACGCTTCTTCTCCCGATTCCATTCTTTTGGCTTCATCCCAGATAACATCCATTTCGGCCAGGGTCATTTTTTTCAGGTCGATCCCTTTTTTCAGAGTCTGGCTTTCCAGGTAGTTAAACCGTTTGATAAACTTCAGGTTGGTCCTTTCCAGCGCGGCTTCGGGATCCACTCCGTATAGCCTGGCTGCATTCACCATGGCAAAAAAGAGATCACCGAATTCAGCCTCAATTCTATCTCTGTTGACCTTATTGATCTCATCAGCGAGCTCACTAATCTCCTCTTTTACTTTATCCCAGACTTGTTCTTTCACTTCCCAGTCGAAGCCCACACCGCTGGCTTTTTCCTGGATCCGGTTGGCTTTCACCAGGGCAGGCATGGCAGCAGGAACTCCTTCAAGCACACGGTGGTTCCTTCCTTTCTCCCTGAGCTTCAGAGATTCCCAGTTTTCTTCCACCTCCCTGGCGTTAGCCACCTGCACCTCTCCGAAAACATGCGGATGTCTGTAAATGAGCTTTTCATTGATGTTTGCCAGCACATCCTCCATTCCGAAAGCTCCATTTTCTTCCCCAATCTTTGCATAGAAGACAATATGCATGATCAGGTCGCCCAACTCCTTTTTGATCTCCCACAGGTTACTTTTAAGAATGGCATCCCCCAGCTCATACGTCTCTTCAATGGTAAGTTTGCGGAGAGATTCAAAAGTCTGTACTTTATCCCACGGACATTTTTCCCTGAGTTCATTCATGATCTCCAGCAGGCGGCGAAATTCTTCCAGTGTTTTTTCCATTCCAGTCCGATCAGAGATTTTTTACCCTTGCTTTATACTCGGACAGAGCCGCATCAAGCCTTTCGCGGGCAGTGGTGTCTCCTGGCACATTATGGGAGGGATGGATATACAGATGTACTCCTCTGTCGGCCAGGATTTCGGCGACCGTAGTCACGGTCATCCATACCAGGGTAATAAAACCCATGGTGGAAACGGGACCGATCCTGTCGTAATGGTTTTTGAGCGGCACGGAAGCATCCACCAGGGGTACACATGAATCGACCACCACGTCTCCCAGCTCAAAAATAGTCTTTCCGCAGGAATGGCGGGTCTTTTTACCGGCTGATTCAGCGGCTGAACCAAAGACGACCAGTTTCATTCCCTTCTTTTTAGCCTCCAGAGCCACATCGATATTCACATTGTTAATCCCGGTATGGGAGAAAATCCACATGGTATCTCGCGGATCAAAATCGTATCCCTTCATGATCTCAATTCCGTAACCTTCAGCCCTTTCGAGGAACAGGAACTGATGTACTCCCATTTCACCGGTTATCCGGGTAAAAAAGGTAAGCGGAAGTTCAACCATCGGGTGAAATCCCACAAATCCGCCAATCCTGGGGTACATTTCTTCGACAGGGATAGTGGCATGACCACATCCGAAAGTGTGAACCCAGCGGCCAGCTTCGATTGTGTCGGCCATCAGCAAAGCTGCTTTTTGAATATTCCCCATCTGGGTATTTTCAATTTTTTCCATCACGCCACGGGCGTTTTTTAACCATTCAAGTGCAAGCATTTTATTCAGTATTAAATTATATTCTTCTTCATAACAGCAAGTTTTGCAGCCCCGTACAGTGCTGCATTCTCCCCCAGACGGGAAGCTTCAAAGGTAACCTGGTGGATACTGACAGGCTGTGCCCATTTCTTTGCCTCCCGGTATATATTATCCAGGAACTTACAAGCTGGGCCGAAGATCCCTCCTCCCCAGATGATTTTCTCCGGATTGAGTAGGCTGACCAGGTTGGCCGAGGCCATACCCCACATCTGCACAGCTTTGTCCAAGACTTTCACGGCCACCGTATCACCTTCCGCATACAACCTGAAAACGTCATGTGCCGTTATCTTTTCCAGGTTACCGCCCTTCATTACTTCCTCATAACTCCGGTCGGCACGGATCATTTCGCGGGCCCTGGCACCTATTCCGTTCCCTGAGGCGTAATATTCAAAACATCCGCAGGCATCGAATTTATGATCATACGGAGTCTCCAGCGCCATCCAGCCTGAAGCTCCTGCAATATCTCCAAACCCGTGAAGGATCCTCCCATCAATGAACATGCCTACGCCGATACCGGTTCCTACGGCAATAAACAGAGCATTGGAACATCCCACAGCAGCGCCTTTCCAGATCTCACCCATAATGCAACAGCTCCGGTCGCTTTCAATGGAGATATCAGCAGAGGGAATACCGGTTATGCAATGAATTTCATCTTTCAGCGGATAATGATCCCATCCAGGGATATTGGGAGCCCAAACCTGACCGGTTTCCGGACACACGATACCTGGAATGCTTATGCCCACTTTCACCGTTCCCTCCTCACCCGACTTGCCGGGTATCACAGATCTGACCATTTCAGCAGCCAGTTGTCCCACTGAGGCACCCCGCCTTCCCTCAAGCAGTTCTTTACTCCGGCGAAGCAGTATGCCATCCACAGTAAACTGCCCGGCCGTAATTTTTGTTCCGCCAATATCCAGGGCAATTATTGTCATCTATTTAATTATAAATAATTTACAGATCACTTTCCGGCCTCTGTCCGGTTGTAAAAACAACATATCTACGAAATATCAAAATAAGTGAAGTTTTATGAAATGGATCACAACCGGGAGGTTAAATCATTCAACAAAGTCACGGATGGCATGGCTGACTGGTGATCCCGGGATTCCGATCCGGAAAATTTAAGGTTAGGATGAGGAAGATGACAAAAATCCATTGCTTTATGCTATTTTTGAAACATAAAAAAAGGTTGTTTGGAAAAACAAATTATTTTGGAAGGCATTGATCCGCTTGAGTTTTACGGGATCAACAATGGAAAGATCAACCTGATCAAAACCTTTTTCCCCAAGATCAGGATAACTGCAAGGGGAAATTCGCTTTATCTTCAGGGTGAAGATAAAGACTTGAAGTTCTTTGAAAAAAAATTCAACTCCATTCTGGATCATTATTACCAGTTCAATATCCTAACGGAAGAGATAATCAGTCAGATCCTGCTCAACGAATATGACGGGGGGGACGGTAATCCGGATGAGGAACCCGACATTCTGGTATACAGCATCAGCGGGAAACCGGTCAGGGCCCGGACCCCGAACCAGCGGGTACTGGTCGAAAAAGCCCGTGACAATGACCTGGTTTTTGCCATTGGTCCGGCCGGTACCGGTAAAACATATACAGCCATTGCATTGGCTGTCAAATCGTTAAAAAACAGGGAGATAAAAAGAATACTACTCAGCAGGCCTGCCGTGGAAGCCGGGGAAAGGCTCGGATTTCTTCCGGGAGACTTGAAGGAGAAGATTGATCCCTACCTGCAACCACTGTATGATGCCTTGCTGGATATGATCCCGGCCAAAAAACTGGAAGAGTTCATGAAAGACGGAACCATACAGATTGCCCCGCTGGCCTTTATGCGGGGCCGTACGCTGAGCAATGCGTTTGTTATTCTGGATGAGGCACAGAACACTACGATCAATCAGCTGAAAATGTTCCTCACCCGGATGGGATTAAATGCAAAGTTCGTCATCACCGGTGATATTACCCAGATCGACCTGCCTGACAGGAACCAGTCGGGATTGCTGCAAGCGCTGCGGATCCTGAAAAACATCGAAGGGATCAGTGTGGTGATGTTCGATAAGCGCGATATCGTCAGGCATAAACTGGTTCGTGACATTGTGGAGGCTTACGATAACTATGCGCTGGAAAAGGGAAAAGATGCCAGGACAAGCGAAGAAGGCCGGAACAACGGTCAGGAACCTGAAACGGATAAAACCAGTGAATAAACAATCCATAATTATTGAGATATATGAGTAATGCATTAATCAGAACAGATTTCAATTTTCCCGGTCAGGCAGGAGTTTATCATGGCAAAGTAAGGGATGTATACAACATTGACAACAAATGGTTGGTAATGGTTGCTTCCGATCGCATCTCCGCCTTTGATGTGGTTCTACCCAAAGGAATACCTTACAAAGGTCAGGTATTGAACCAGATAGCCTCCAAATTTTTGGATGCGACGGCCGATATTGTTCCTAACTGGAAGATTGCATCACCCGATCCCAATGTAACGATCGGTCACTTTTGTGAACCATTCAAGGTAGAAATGGTAATCAGGGGATATCTTACCGGTCATGCCTGGAGACAGTACAAAGCCGGCAGAAGAGAACTTTGCGGAGTGCCCCTGCCCGAAGGGATGGTGGAAAACCAGAAATTTCCGGAACCCATCATTACTCCTACGACCAAAGCGGCCGAAGGTCATGATGAAGATATTTCAAGAGAAGAGATTATCCAATCAGGGCTGGTCAGTAAAGAAGATTATGAAAAACTTGAAGATTACACACGAAAAGTGTTCTGGCGCGGGACAGAAATGGCAGCTGCCAAAGGATTGATCCTGGTGGATACCAAATATGAGTTCGGAAGGAAAGAGGATGAGATTTTCCTGATCGATGAAATTCATACTCCCGACTCTTCCCGCTATTTCTATTCCGAGGGTTATGAAGAAAGGCTTCTGAAGGGGGAACCCCAGAAACAGCTTTCCAAGGAGTTCGTAAGGCAGTGGCTGATTGAAAACGGATTCCAGGGTAAAGAAGGCCAAAAAGTACCCTTCATGTCGGATGATTTTGTGAATTCCGTATCAGAACGGTATATCGAGCTTTTTGAAAATATCACGGGTGACCGGTTTGAAAGGTCAGACATCCGGAAAATGACGGAAAGGATTGAAAGAAACGTGCAGCAGTTTCTTGGCAACCAATAAAAAATACTGAAATCCAACATGTTATATAAACTGTTTGACAAGAAACGATTATCATGAATTTCCGGATGAACAGAATTATCCTAATACTGATTTCTATCTTTATCTGCCAAGCCTTACAGGCACAGGATGAGTTTACAATGGCCAAAAAGGGTTCTCCTGTACCTGCTTTCCAGTTTGAGATTGCGCCAAGCGTAGTGAAGAACATTTCCGATTACCAGGGGAAGGTGATTCTGATCACTTTTTTCGCCACATGGTGCGGCCCCTGTCGCCAGGAATTGCCTCATATTGAAAAGGAAATTTACCAAAAGTATACAACCAACAGGGATTTCGCCCTGCTAATTTTCGGAAGGGAGCATGATTGGGCTGCCGTGGATAAGTTCAAAGCAGACCAGCAATTTACCATGCCATTGTACCCAGATCCCGAACGGAAGATATTCTCCAAATTTGCAGGCCAGAATATTCCCCGCAATTTCCTGGTTAACAGGGATGGGAAAATTATCTTTTCATCTGTCGGATTCAATGAAAACGAATTTGGCCGGCTGAAAAAAGAGATAGAAAAAGCATTGAAATAAAAATTGAAACTCAAATCGAAGACTGATATGAAAACACCAACCATCGGATTTATCGGAGGTGGCAGGATCACCAGGATTTTGCTGCAGGCATTCGGGAACAAAAAAATTAATCTTGTGCAGGCAACCGTTTACGATACCAATCCGGATGTAACGGAAAAATTACTGAAAAGATTCCCGGATATCCATATTGGCACACTGGAACAAACAGCTTCCCAGGAAATTGTCATCATGGCCCTTCATCCTCCCATGGTCATGGAGACACTGGAAAAGATCGCCCCGGTTATCACACCGAAAACCGTATTCGGATCGCTTGCCCCTAAAATCGACAGCCAGAAAATCCTGTCGATACTGCCACAATTGACCCGGCTTGTCCGTCTCATTCCCAATGCCACCTCCATCATCAACGAAGGGTATAATCCCATTTGGTTTGCACCGACATTCCCATCCGACGAAAAGGAAATTGTTTTGCAAATGCTTGATTTCCTGGGCACCAGTCTGGAAGTTGACGAAAGAAAACTGGAGGCCTACGCCGTAATTTCAGCCATGGCGCCCACGTATTTCTGGTTCCAGTGGAAAAAACTGGTCGAGTTGGGAATTGAATTCGGAATGGGACATTATGAAGCCAGGGAAGCCGTTCTGCAGGCCATGTATGGTTCTCTCGAGACTTTCTTCAACGCAGGAATGCTTCCGGATGAAGTGATGGACCTGGTCCCGGTGAAACCGCTCGGAGAACATGAAAAGGAGATCGGGACAATTTACGAGAACTGCCTGAGAGATATCTACCGGAAGATCACTCCATGAGAAAACAGCCCGTGAAGCTTACTGACAAAATACCGTTTTTTTATGGAGGTGGCTTTCCAGGCACATTTCCAGGATATGTATGACATTACGGGCTTCATCCGGGCTGACTGCCAGGGGTTGTGCATTTCGCACGGCCTGATACAGGTTTTCATAAAAAGCCCGATAATTTCCCGGTACCGTGGGTTTTTTGACTCTGTAATCCGCAGTGCCTCTGCGTGCATTCAGCACACCCCAGTAAGCCTCCTCCTCACAGCCCCAATGGTCACCCAAAGGTAGAAGTCCTTTCTTAAGTTGCTCCTCTTGCGGATCGATCCCCCATTTCAGGAAGGAGCCATCCTCCCCATGGAGAATATACCTGGGGCCCTCTTCCTTAACCAGGTAGGAACATTTCAGGATAGCTGACATTGAATCGTATTGAAGACGGATATCATAATAATCAAACACCTGTCCACCGGTCCGGTTCACCTGCAAATGGGCAGTCACAGCTTTGGGCATTCCGAAAAGGACAAGTGCCTGGTCTACCATATGGGATCCCAGGTTATACAGCACACCCGCATATTCGTCGCCTTCCTCTTTCCAGGTATCGGGCGTAACAAAGGGCCGGTAACGGTCGAAATGAGACTCAAATTCCACGATTTTCCCGAGAACGCCTGCCTGCACAATCTCCCTGACGGTCAGGAAATCACCATCCCACCTGCGGTTTTGATAGACTGTCAGCAACCTGTTCCGGGATTTTGCAAGGCTGATCAGCTCATCGGCTTCATCAGCCCGGAAGGTAAAAGGTTTCTCGACCACCACATGTTTACCGGCCTCGAGGGCCTGCCAGGCCATTTCGTAATGGAACCGGTCTGGGGTGTTGACAATGATCAGCTCCAATTCGGGATCATTCAGCAGGTCATCATAATGCCTGACGATCCTGGCATCAGGGAACATAGTGACTGACAGATTTTTAGAGCGTTCCAGCACGGATCTGACCTGGAAGCCGGGATTTACTTTCAGCATCGGACCATGGAACACCCTTCCCGACATCCCAAAAGAGGCAATTGCTGTCTGTACCGGATTAATCATAAGCTTTCGTTTTCCTTAAAATTAGTAAAAAACCGTAATGTTGAAAAAAATTGTTGTATAACATTATTTTCCGTTCCAATATTCTACTTTTTTTAGATGAAAACTTAACTTTTGGCAGTATTTTCGTTATATTCATTCATATTTTATTTAGTTGATCCTTATAAACTCACTTATTTTTTATCTCAAACTGAGTCGGATATA
>CAYWTT010000024.1:0-17678 GCA_964461245.1 uncultured Prolixibacteraceae bacterium
GCGGATTATCCACGGCAGAAATCGGCAGGAAGACGGATGAATACGGAGTATCCCAGGTTTTTATTGCTATTGATCCTTCGAAACTTGCGAATTTCCGGGCTATTCAGAATACGCTGGATGAGATCATCGCCGATCTGAAAACCAGTATGCTGATCGATGAAAAATCACCGGTACGCTATCCTGGGGAAAGGATCCTGCAAATTCGGGAGAAAAATCTTCAGAACGGGATTCCAGTCGATATCCGGGTGTGGGAGGAAATTGGCCGGTTATAAGAATGACTTTTTTTAATAAAAATAAATCATGTCTTTTTGCTTTCCCTTTTTATGGTAATCAGCCGGGATGATCTCCCAATTGTTCCCCGGATCGGGATTTATGATTTTCTCAGCTTGTATATGCTTCATCAGCAGGGTGCGGAAATCGACTTCAGAGGAGGAGATTATCCGCAGGGGAAGTTCTCCGGGATCAATGCCGGCACCGGTGGTCAGATGACCTCCTCCTCCGCTGCCCCGGTATGAATTAACAGCCACTTTATAGATTCCGGCGGGATCAAAAGGCTTCCCGTTTTCCATCCCTGTAATCTGAACCCTCTTCCCGGCTGGTTTTGTCACATCCACAACATACCGGATGCCGGCTGCCGAATCGAAATGGTATGAGGGATTCTGCAAACCGGCCTTGGGCGTTTCTCCGTTTCTGAAAAGCAGCAGATGGTCCTCAGGCCCGTCCATCCGGTTAAACCATAGTCCGCAGGAATATTCAAGGTATCGTTGGATTTCACTTCCACTCAGTCTCATGGTATACAGGAAATTCTCATAACGGTACATTTTGAAAAGATCGCGGACATAAAGCGGCCCCGGAAGGTAACTTCCTGTAACGGAAAGGGGTGCCGTAAAGGAGATGTCTGCTCCTGTAGATTCCAGTTGCACCCTGTGTATCAGTCCGGCAAGGGCGGAAGTCCCGAACAGCGCATCGGCCGCCTGCATCGGAACTCCAATCCTCCCGATTTCCTGATTGGAGAACTTAAGGATTTCAGCCTCGTCTTTCCAGAATTTCCGGTTGAATTTCTTTCCGGACACAACGCCTGATACCGGGATAAGCAGACCTTTCCGGGAGGTGATACCGGGTTTGCCACCTTTTTCATCTCTTACCGACAGCTCAGCATAGGCAAGGTTTTGCGCATTACTACCCGGATTAAGCACAAGCACTTCTTCTCCCTGCCTGTTGGTAAGGATCTCATTCCGGACCCGGTGGTCATGCCCCAGGAAAATTACATCAAAACCGGGCACATTCTGGGCAATATACCTGCCAGCGTCTTCCATCGGAACTTCACCGGCCGTGCCGCGATCATCACCATACCCGGAGTGGAACAATCCGACAACCACATCGGGATTTTCTTTTTCCCGGACTGTGCTGACCAGTTTTCCGGCCGTTTCAGCCATGTCCTGAAACTTCAGGCCTTCCCACAAATGAGGAGGTAACCATTGCGGTACACCGGTTGTCAGTAACCCGATCACCGCTATCCGGATCCCGCTTCTTTCGATGACTGTATAAGGTTGGAAATAGGAAGAACCGGTATGGGTATTCCTTACATTGCCTCCCAGGTATGGGAATCGGAATGCTTCTTTCAGATGATTGTAAACGGCAGGCCCGGCCTCAATATCATGGTTGCCGACGGTTGCTGCATCATAATCCATGCAGTTCAGGATCCTGGCAAACAGATTGGTCCGTTTCTTTTGCACAAAATTGGCATAATAAGAAACGGGAGTGCCCTGTACCAGGTCGCCGTTCTCCAGTAAAACCAGGTTGTCGTTCCTGATCTTCCGGATGGAATCAACCAGGTGGGCAACGCCGGCCAGCGAACTTTTATCGGAACGGTTCTCTTCAAAATCATACGGGAAAAGAGATCCGTGAACATCAGAGGTGGCAGCTAACCGGATTACGGTTTCCTGACCCGCCAGCCGGAACGAGAGGCTTAACAGCAGCAACCCGGCCAGAATTTTCAGTGTAGTCTGAAAAAGCATAGATTTCAAATAATAAGATGTTTACACTCCCTCAAATATATCTGAAACAACCGGAATTGAATAACATGAAGATTGAATTATTTGTTTTAGCGGAACATTTACTAAAAACAATGCACTGACGTTATCCTGGCTTAACGATCAGCGCACTGTTACCTGAAATCGTTTATTCTATTTAACGATCGAGCCTGATTCAGAAATACTTGATGTTCTGCTTTGCCATTTTTGTTGTTAAAATGCGGGCGATTTTTTAAAATTCGAGCGGCATGGCATATTTTACCGGGACCGGTTTACCCCGCTGTTTGCCGGGCTGCCATGTTTTCATGTTCGTTACGATGGAAATAGCGGCTTTCCCGACTGCTTCATTGTCCTGTTCAACGATTTTCGGATAGACCGGCTTGCCTCCCTCATTCACGGTGAATTCAACCACGGCCTTGCCTGACAGGTTTTCCGACGCTTTCATCCTGGAAATCATTTCACCGACCTCTTTGTCCAGTCCTTTTTTGCCTCCCGGGTAAACGGGCAGCTGTTCCACTATCACAAAGACCATTTCCTCACCCGTATTTTTCATTTTTTCAGCGGGTGCAGGCGGCGAAGGTACCTGAGGTGCGGCGGGTGCAGGCTGATCTTTAGGAGCAGCGCCGATCTTATCCATGCCGATCGTCTCTTCCTGCAAGGTGATCTTCAGTCCGGCTTCAACGTGGTTGCTGTTGAATTCAGTGACCATTGTCTTCATGCCGACAAAGGATATGGCCAGATGGACCAGCTCGTTTCCTGGGACCCACAGTTCAAAATCCCCGTTTTCCCCGGTTACGGTGCCAGAGGAGGTGCTTTTGATGATTACCGAAGCTCCCTGGAGCGGGCTCCCATCGGCTTTGGTAACCGTACCGGTCACTTTCACCTTATCCGAAGGGGTTATGGCCACTCCCTGATCTGAAGCGTAAGATGCCGAAGAACCCTGCTGATACGACGGTTCAGCAAAGGCAGCAAGCAGCAGGGTTACTATGGGTAGTGCCCAGGTTATGCGCATCACCCTGATTTTTGGTGTTTCTTTTTTTGTCATCATTTTAAAACGGTTTGCGTTGAGACCGAAATTCAGATGGTTGGCCAAACCGACCACCTGACTTCCCATCAACTGGTTAATTATTAGCGCCTGATACCTTCCCACCGGATGTCCCTGCGCAAGAACACCCGCATCGGCAAGATATTCGTGATTTTGCCTGATTGAGCGCTCAAACAACCAGACAAAAGGATTGAACCAGAAAACCACGCCCCACAGTTCAGCGATCAGCAGGTCGATCCAGTGACGTTCATGAATGTGCACTTTTTCATGAACGATGATATCGGAAAGATCCTCCTGAGTATGGTTGTCAGGATTGTAAAAAAGATGGTTTACAAACGAAAAGGGTATGTTGTAATGGTGGTTCCTGACTAAATAAATGTCGTTCAGTTTGATGGATCCCGACCGGAGAAGAACAAAAATCAACTGTGCCGTTTGGTATAGCAACCTGCTCAGGAGAAAAAGGGCACCCGACAGGTAGGTTATCAAAACGAACCATGAATAAAGGTCGGTCGTGTCGCTTTTTGACAGGATATCTGCCATGGTTTCACCCTTTCCGGGGATCGCTGAGATGGTCGTCAGGTCAGCAGGATTGGCTGTTGAACCGGATATGACACTGTAATGGAGCGGGAATAAGGGAAGAACTACCGACAGGACCAATGACCCGATCAGGTAAAAACGGTTTAAACGGAAAAAGGTCTCTTTTCGGAGGACAAACCAGTAAATACAGTAAAACAGGACCAGGGCCAGCGATGATTCAGTCAGCAGGGTGAGAAGTGTTTTCATGATTCACTCATTTCCGGATTTCCCTTTTTCAGTTCATCTTTGGTAATATTCAGCATTTCCTCCAGTTCAGCCATACTCAGGTTGTTTTCCCGGGCAAAGAAAGTGGCCATACGTGGGAAAGATCCGTTGAAGTAATTTTTCAGCAGGGTGCTGAACTGAACCCGGGTATATTCCGGTTTGGTGATTTTCGCATAATATTGATGGACATTCCCTATGGTATGATGATCCACAAAACCTTTTTTCTCCAGAACTTTTAAAACGGTGGCTACCGTGGTGTAAGCCGGACGGGGTTCCTCAAATCCCTCCACCACCTCCTTGATCACTCCCTCCTTAAGGTTCCAGAGGATTTGCATCACCTGTTCTTCTGCCTTGGTAAGCTGCTTCATCTTTCCATTTATTGTCTACTACAAATGTAGTAATCATTTTGTGATCCGCAACTATTTTTATAAGAAAATTACTATAAACATAGTAAATATTTTCAGAAATTATTGAAAACATAAGAAAATCAGCGAGGTGGAATCTATTCGGGGCTGAAAACAAGAAAGAGTTTGCCCTTTACCTGGGCGCTTTGTTTTTCTTTTCTTCCGTAATTCGTCTTACCTCTTTCATAAGCAAGGGAAATGCCGGTTCGGCCATTCCATGCCCGTATCCGTCCAATTCCAGGAGCCGGGTTTCTTTATGCCCTGCAACTTTCATCATCCGCATCAGGTAGGCGTTCTCTTCATACCTTCCCAGCATTTCCAGTTCCCTGTCGCCGGTGATCAGTAAAAGCGGAGGGGCATCCGGCCGGACATGCCAAAGGGGAGCCAGGCTGTCAACAAGAGGCTGTGTATCTGGAATTCCCCGTTCTTCACGGATGGCTTTATGGGTGATGGTATGACCGCTGAATGGGATCAGTCCGGCAATTTGATTGGCATCCGTTCCGTATGCCTTCAGCCATGTTTTATCCAGTCCGATCATGCTTGCGAGGTACCCTCCGGCCGAGTGACCTGATACAAAGATCAGGGAGGTGTCGCCCCCGAAACGGGCAATATTCCTGAACACCCAGTTCACGGCTGCTGCGGCATCCTTCAGGTATTCGGGCGCTTTTACCTTTGGATAGAGGCGGTAATTGGGTGCCACCACACAAATCCCTTTCTCCTTTAATTCGTAAGGGATGAATTTGTTCCCCTCGACCAGCCCTCCTCCGTGGAACCAAACGATTGTGGCAAATCCTGTTGCGTTTTCCGGATAATAGATATCCAGCACACAACGTTCGTTGATATAGGGATCCGCAAGGTTTGGTCCGGCAGCATAGTAAGGGATATTCTGTCTGGTCTGATAAATGACTTTTTGCGGGAAGGCGGTGAAAGCAATGAACATTAAAAATACTGTCGTTAACGTTATTTTCATGGCATGTAATGAAATGATGTTGAATTTGATAAAACAAATATAATTCAAAACCCGGGCTAATAGTGGCTGAATCGACTGAACGTTTTTTATTCGTTTTCCCTTCTACTTCTGATACATTAAAATCTATGTAAGCTAAATGTTGCATTTATCATTTTCATTTTTTATGGTTTATTGAATCCAACCCCTTTACCTTAAATTTTATCAAAAAAAAAGTCCCAAAAAATTGCATATTTCAAAAATTGTGTTCAACTTTGACCAATCAGTTAAACCAAATAATTAATTAATTTGGTTTAACCAAATAGTAAATAGCATGACAGAAAATGACAAGCAAACCGAAGAGCGGATCTTTGAAGCTGCTACGGAAGTCTTTATTGAGAAAGGGATGGATGGTGCAAGGATGCAGGATATTGCCGACAAAGCCGGAATGAATAAGTCGCTCCTTCATTATTACTATCGCACCAAAGACCGTCTCTTCAATGCTGTATTTGAAAAGACCGCCGCGGAAGTGTTCAAAAAGTTTGCCCCAGTATTTGATGAAAATCTTTCTCTTGAAGAGAAAATCCGGTTTTTTCTCAGGGAGCACATCGCATTTCTGCAGAAGAATCCCCGGTTACCTTCCTTCCTTCTGAATGAAATAAACCGCAATCCGGCCATTGTCAGAAAATATATCCAGAAGATTGATGTAAACAATCTCTGGACTACATTGGAAACCCAGCATAAGGGTGAACTTGAAAAATACAATATTACCCGGGAAGATATTCCGCAATTCATGACATCGGTGGTAGGGATGAGTGTTTTCCCGTTTGCGGCCCGGGTTCTGGTTTCCAATATTCTGGAACGAATCGGATGTGATTTTGATGAGTATATAGAAAAGCGGAAAACGTACTCGGCCGATTTTGTGATAAATGCCATAAAAAAGCATTAAGTGCCGGGAATACCTTAAGTGCAAATTCCTATAATGCTTTAAAATTGGAAATGATGGATCACCAAGAATTCAGCAAGAAATGGGAAAAGGGGGCAATGCAGTTTGCCGCAATCATTCTTTACATTAATCGTTAAGAACCAACAATTTAACACAGATGAAAACATATAATATCATAATATGCAGTTACCTCAGCCATTTTTGGCGCTTAAGACACCAGGGGATTTTGATTGTTTCCCTCCTGTTTCTTTCATTTAAGTCGTTTCCACAAAAAATGATAACACTGAAAGAGTGTTATGAAAAAGCATATGCCGCTGCACCCATTGCCGTAGAAACGAAAGCTTACGCTGAAATCTGGCAACTGAAAGATAAAAACCTTTCCAGGGGTTGGCTGCCCACACTGGATGCCAATGGCAGTTTTGTCTATAACTCATCGGTGGTGGACATGTCGGATGTGCTCGGTTCACTGCCTGTTCAGGGGATTGACGGCCTGATTCATCCACTGCCGCACGAACAGTACAAGATCACGCTCGACATTAGCCAGCCGATCTTTGATGGGGGTGCAATAAAGGAGGCCAGAGCGCTTGAAAAAGCTGAACGGAACATCAATATGAAACAGACCGAGGCTGACCTTTATAAAATCCGAGGACAGATTAACAGTTGCTATTTCAACCTGCTGCTGCTTGTGCGGCAAAAGGAGCTGCTTCAGAATTACCTGGAACTGATCAACAAACGAATGGCCGCCATGAATTCGGCGCTGTCCAGCGGAGTGATGCTGAAATCGGACATGGATGTCCTGTTGTCGGAAAAGATCAAGCTTGACCAGCAGCTTGGTGAAAACGACATCAGGAAAGCCTCCCTGTTGAAGATCCTTTCCGGTCTTACGGGAATTGATGTGAATACATCCACTAAGTTTGCGTTCCCTTCTGACGGCAAAGAGCTTACGGGGGAGTTGTCCCGTCCGGAAATGCAGATTTTTGATCTCAGGAAGGAACAGTTGGATGCGACCCTGCGTGTGGTTCAAAGTAAGAGAATGCCGAAGGCTTTCGGATTTGCTACACTGGGGTACGGGAATCCGCCCGGAAGCAACTTTTTCAAAGACGAATTTGCTCCTTATTATATTGTTGGGGCAGGATTGAAATGGAATCTGTTTGATTGGAACAAGGTTAAAAGTGAAAAGGAGGTAATTTTGCTCCAAAAGCACATAGTAGACAGAAGGAAACGCGATCTGGCGGATAACCTGAACCGGCTTCTGGATGCAAAAAGCGCTGAAATTTCTAACCTGGAATCGTTGTTGAAAACCGATGCTGAACTGATCGTGCTCAGAAAAAGGATCACTTCTGCTGCCGAATCGCAATATGAAAACGGAACCATCACGGTCACCGATTACCTGAATGAACTCAATTCAGAGAGGCAGGCTGGCATAAATTACGAAATACACAAAATCAGTCTGGCCATGGCCAGGGTTGAATATTTAAATATCAGCGGAAAGGAAGTTGAATAATTCCTGTGGGGATGTGCCTGTTCGGATTTCCGTATAAAACCTCTGGCAGGTGAAATTGCATCTGAAAGGAATAGAGGGAACATTTTATGGACTAAGAAAACACAAAAATAAAGTTAAATACATATGAAAACCAGCTCAGCAGTAATCATTTTGGCAGTCTGTACGGCCGGCTGCAGTGATCATTTCGGCGATGCGGATGCATTCGGAAGTTTTGAGGCTACCGAGGTAATTGTATCTTCGGAAACAAGCGGCCGGATTCTTCAGTTTGATCCGGCTGAAGGGTGTGAAATGGAAAAAGGGAGTGTTATTGCGCTTGTCGACACTACTTTTTTTCATCTCCAGAAAGCGGAGATAGATGCCGCGATGGCAGGCGTAAACACGCGTATCACATCCATCAGTGCACAGAATGATATTCTCAGCCAGCAGATAGCCAATCTCAATGTAAATATCGGCAGGATAGCCAACATGCTGAAGGATGATGCGGCCACAAAAAAGCAGTACGATGACCTGACCGGTCAGGTGGCTGTACTCGAAAAGCAGATAGCTGCCAACAACACGCAGAAAGCCTCCATTGCCGCTGAATTGTCGGTATATGCATCGAAAAAGGCTACGGTGAACGAACAGCTGGCGAGAAGTTATGTGAAGAGTCCGCTGGCAGGCACCCTAATCGAAAAATATGCCGAAGCCGGTGAGATGACTGCGGCCGGCAAACCACTGGTTAAGATCGCCGATCTCTCCACCATTAAGCTGAAGGTTTATGTCAGCGGGGCGCAGCTCGGGAGTATCCGGACAGGAGGGGAATGTAAAGTGCGTATTGATGAAGGTCCTAAAGGATATAAGTCATTTACGGGCACCATCAGTCATATCTCGGATAAGGCAGAGTTCACCCCCAAGATCATTCAGACCAAGGAAGAAAGGGTGACCCTGGTATATGCCGTGACCATCGAAGTGAAAAATGATGGTACCATGAAATCCGGAATGCCCGGTGAAGCGATATTCTGAAAACCGTCGAAAATGCAAAATGTCATTGAAGCATCGGGTATTGGCAAGAAATTCGGGACCATACAGGCACTGAAAGAGATCTCATTCACGGTCGGGGAAGGGGAGATTTTCGGGTTCATTGGTCCGGATGGGGTCGGTAAAACCACTCTCTTCAGGATGGTCACCACGCTTCTGATTCCCGATGAGGGTGAGATGAGCGTGTTGGGAAGGGATGTGGTATCCGGTTTCAAAGAACTCAGGAAAAACATCGGATATATGCCGGGGCGTTTCAGCCTGTACCAGGATCTGTCGGTGGAAGAAAACCTGAAATTTTATGCCACGGTTTTCGGAACAACGGTGGAAGAAAACTATGACCTCATTGAGGACATTTATTCTCACATTGAACCGTTCAGGAAAAGGCTGGCCGGGAAACTCTCCGGAGGAATGAAGCAGAAACTTGCTCTTTCCTGTGCGCTGATACACAAGCCCCGACTGCTTGTTCTTGATGAACCGACCACCGGTGTGGATGCCGTATCCCGGGCCGAGTTCTGGGAGATGCTGAAAAAACTGCGGGAATACCACATCACGATCCTGGTATCGACTCCTTATATGGATGAGGCGATGAGGTGTGACAGGGTGGCACTGATCCAGGAGAGTAAAATACTTTCTGTCAATGATCCGGAAAAAATCAGGGCGGGATTCAGCCGGAAGCTGTTTTGTGTGAAGGCTGCTGAAAGATACAAGCTGATCAATGCACTGAGAAGTTATCCGGGAACGCTGACTGCCTATCCTTTCGGGGATTCGGTACATGTTACCTTCAGGGAAGATGGTTTGGTCAATGCCCTGGAGGAGTACCTCCGCAGGATGGGTATTGTTGATGTGACGATTAGTGAAACCAGGGCAGGAATTGAGGACAGGTTCCTCGAACTGATGGGGAAAGATAGGAGTTCATGAAAGGCAATCAGCTGAAATTTTAACACTCCCCGCGTTCCGGGGTAAAAGTAAAGCGGATGACATATACAACGGTAATAACGGTCAGAAACCTGGTAAAGAAGTTTGGAAGTTTCGTGGCCAATGATAACCTGAACTTTGAGGTATATCAGGGGGAGATTTTTGGTTTTCTCGGGGCAAACGGTGCCGGCAAGACAACGGCCATCCGGATCCTGTCAGGCCTGTCGGAACCCACCTCGGGAGAGGTGATGGTGGCAGGGTATAATGCCAAACGCCAGCCTGAGCAGATAAAAAAGAACATCGGATATATGTGTCAGAAGTTCTCACTGTATGAAGATCTGACTGTAAAGGAAAACATCATGCTCTACGGGGGTATCTATGGAATGAAAAAAGCGCTGATCAGGGAAAGGACCGATGCGCTCCTGGAAAAGCTCAATTTCCGGGAATATAGAGACCGGCTGATATCCGACCTGCCGCTTGGATTGAGGCAGAAGCTTGCCTTTTCGGTGGCGGTATTGCATGAGCCGAAAATCGTCTTTCTCGATGAACCTACAGGTGGGGTTGATCCGGTTACGCGGCGCCAATTCTGGGAATTGATTTATGAAACGGCAGACCGGGGGATTACGGTATTTGTTACGACGCATTACATGGATGAAGCTGAATATTGCGACCGGGTTTCCATCATGAATGAAGGTAAGGTCGTGGCACTGGATACGCCGGCTGAGCTGAAGAGGCAATATCAGGCGGAATCGGTGGAGGAGGTATTTATCAGGATAGCCCGTCCCGGAAAAAACGAAATGTCATGAAAAGATTTCTTGGATTTGTAAAAAAAGAGTTTCTGCATATTTTCAGGGATTACCGGACACTGATCATACTATTTGGCATCCCCGCAGTGCAGATACTCCTGTTCGGTTTTGTGGTCAGCATGGATCTGAAAAATGCCCAGATTGCTTTTCTGGATCTTTCCAAGGATGAAATGACCCAAAAAATATCGGATAAAATCTGTTCATCGGGGTTTTTCAGAAGGGGGGATAATCTGTTGAGTTTCAAAGATATTGATAAGGCACTCAGGGGAAATGAGACCAAGGCAGTCATCATCTTTGAAAAGAATTTCGGCCAAAAACTGATCGGCGAAGGAAAAGCATCCCTGAGCGTCATCACGGATGGTTCTGAACCCAACATGGCCACCCTTGCTACCAATTATGTAACGGCAATCATAAATGACTTCAGCAGGGAACTGACCGGATTGTCAGCGGGCGGGACCCTTCTGGTTCAGCCTGAAGTAAGGATGTTCTACAACCCCTCCCTGCAGGGACAGTTCATGTTTGTTCCGGGAGTGATAACCCTTATCATGATCCTGATCTGTGCCCTGATGACCTCCATCACCATTACCCGGGAAAAGGAATTCGGGACGATGGAGGTTTTGCTCGTTTCTCCCCTGAAGCCGGTCCAGATCATTCTGGGCAAAGTACTTCCCTATTTTATCCTCTCCTTTCTCGATGTGATCATGATCCTGTTGCTGTCATGGTTTGTGTTTGGCTTGCCGATAAAGGGTAACCTGATCCTGCTT
This sequence comes from uncultured Prolixibacteraceae bacterium, assembly GCA_964461245.1. Taxonomy (GTDB): domain Bacteria; phylum Bacteroidota; class Bacteroidia; order Bacteroidales; family Prolixibacteraceae; genus UBA1413. Next base: position 11,182 of record CAYWTT010000024.1, read on the forward strand.
CTCGCTGAATCGATGCTCTATATTCTCATGAGCCTTTCACTTGGGATTCTGATTTCGACAGTGGCCAAAACCATGCAGCAGGCAATTTTCATTTCCCTGGTGGGCATGATGCTTCCCACGATCCTGCTTTCCGGATTTATCTTTCCCATAGAAAATATGGCGAAAATTTATGGGTGGGTCAGTGCGGTCCTTCCACCGAGATATTTCATCGTGATCCTGAAAAATGTAATGATCAAGGGAACCGGTTTCCTCTATGTCTGGAAGGAGACCTTGATACTCATGATCTTTACGGCAATATTTATTGGACTGAGTATAAGGAATTTCAAAATACGACTTCAATCGGAAGGAGGACGGAGATGAGGACGATTTTATACTTAATACGGAAAGAGTTTATTCAAATTTTCAGGGATAAATTCATCGGCAGGGCCATTTTTGGCGTTCCCATTATCCAGATGCTGATATTGGTGCCGGCGGTAACGTTCGAGATCAGGAATGTGAACCTGTGCATCGTGGACAGGGATTTGACCACCGAGTCGAGAGAACTGGTAAGTCAGCTTGAGGGATCCTCTTTTTTCAAGGTCAGGTTTTCAACTTTCTCGGAGCAGGAAGCCAATAATCTGTTGCACCGGGATCAGTGCGACATGATCATACAGATCCCTTCCGGTTTTGGGAAAGAAATCGGGAACGGAAAACCGGGCAAACTGCTGGTATCCGCCGATGCGATCAATGCTGCAAACGCACAGCTTTCCTGGGCTTATCTGAATGGGGTGATCAGGGATTATAACCAGAAAAGGGTGGCCTTGAATGGGGTCAGAATGGCCGGAACGGTTGTGCCGAGGATTGAGGTTACCAGCCGGTACTGGTATAACGAAATGCTCAATTACAATCATTACATGTTGCCGGGAGTGCTGGGAATACTCGTGCTGGCAATCGGGTTCATTCTGGCAGGGCTTAACCTGGTTAAGGAGAAGGAAAGTGGCACCATTGAACAGATAAATGTCACTCCGGTAAAAAAACACCATTTCATTATTGCCAAAATGGTGCCCTTTCTGATCATCGGACTGATAGACCTTACCGTGGGGTTGACCATAGGGAAACTTGTTTTCGACATACCGTTTGAGGGAAGCATTGCCCTTCTTTTCCTCGGCTCCTCCATTTTCATGATAGCTGTCCTGGGGCTTGCCCTGTTTCTCTCGACCTTTTCAAATACGCAGCAACAATATATGTTTACTGCGTTCTTCTTCATGATTATTTTTATCCTGATGAGCGGAATTTTCACTCCCATTGAAAGCATGCCTCTCTGGGCACAGAAAATAGACCTGATCAATCCGGCTGCTTATGTGATGCGAATCAACCGGATGGTGATGCTCAAGGGATCCACTTTTCAGGATATCAGCCGGGATATCTATGCCCTGATCCTGATCGCTGCCGGATTTACACTCTTGGCCGTCAACCGGTACAGGAAAACGGCGTAAAGGAAGGGATTTACCTTCCCATTTTCAGATTTCAGCACTTTTTAAGAGCCTGGTAATGGCCAGTCTGTGCTGATCGAAATTAAAAGTGTCGAGGGCAGATTGCATTTTCTTGCGGATCTCGTCAAGGCACAGGTTACCGAGGCTCCCTTCATGCGTATGGTCCAGTTTTTTGGGCGGGACAAATTCACCTTCTGTTACCTGTCGCCCGATTTCTTTATAGGCATCTCTGAAAGGGATTCCCTTGATCACCAGCTGGTTAACGGCTTCTACCGTGAATAGATGGTCATATTTTTTGTCGTCCAGGATGTTGCAGTTTATTTTCATCTGCCTGACTGCATAGTCGGTGATATCCAGACAGGTTTTCAAATCCTCGAAGGCTGGCAGGAAGACCTCCTTCATTACCTGCATGTCGCGGAAATATCCGCTGGGCAGGTTATTGGAGATCAGCGTGATCTGGTAGGGGAGTCCCTGGATTTTGTTACAGTGACCCCTGATCAGTTCGAATACGTCTGGATTCTTTTTATGGGGCATGATACTGGAACCGGTCGTCAACTCTTCGGGCAATGATACGAAACCAAAATTCTGGCTCATAAAGAGGCAGACATCCCAGGCCAGTTTTGAAAGGGTAGCTGCCAGATTTGCAAAGGCAAAAGAGACGATCCGTTCCGTTTTCCCCCGTCCCATCTGGGCGTAGACCACGTTGTAATTCAGGGAATCGAAACCCAGCAACCGGGTGGTCATAGTCCGGTTGAGGGGGAAGGAAGACCCATAACCGGCAGCCGATCCGAGGGGATTCTGGTTGACAATTTTCCATGCCGCACTCAGGATGGCAAGGTCATCAGCCAGGCTTTCTGCATAAGCGCCAAACCACAAACCGAAACTGGATGGCATGGCAATCTGAAGATGGGTGTACCCCGGCATTAAAACCTCTTTGAACTGATCACTCTTTTCCAGGAGGGTTCCGGCAAGTATCGAAGTCTTTTCCACAATCTCCTCCAGCTGGGCACGGGTGAAGAGTTTTAAATCGAGCAGAATCTGGTCGTTGCGCGATCTTCCGCTGTGGATTTTTTTACCCAGGTCACCCAGTTTCTCGGTGAGCATCCCCTCAACCTGCGAGTGGATATCCTCAACCCCTTCCTCAATGGAGAATCCGGCTAACTGTGACGCATCGTAAAGTTCTCTCAGGGCTGAAAGCAGGGATTTCAACTCATCCTGTCTGATCAGACCGATCGATGCTATCATGGTGACATGTGCTATCGAACCGAGAATGTCGTAAGGAGCCAGCAAAAGATCCAGTTCCCTGTCCTTACCCACCGTGAACCTTTCAATGGCTGCATCAACGGAAATTCCTTTTTCCCACAGTTTCATATCTGATTTTTAGGCAAAGATATTCAAAAATGAAATAATGTCTCGCCCCACTGGAATGGTTTGCCCGTTTAAGGGGGATCTTCATTCGTTGAAAAAAATAGTATTTTTGAACAATTTCAACTGAAAAACCGGGAAATGACACTTCGCCTTTACAATAACCGGGCCCTTCCGGTTATGATCATATTATTACTGCTGACACTGTTGACCTATCTGGCCGGGCTGTTTGTGGATGTTACGCGTGATGCCAGCAAATATGCAACCATCGCGCGTGAAATTTATGATTCCGGCGATTTTATCCACCTGAGGGCGGAAGGAGAACCTTATATCCAGAAGCCTCCCTTGTTGTTCTGGTTAAGTGCCTTGTCGTTCCGGATTTTCGGGCTAAGCAATTTTGCATTCAAACTGCCGTTGCTGCTCTTTTCATTTGCAGGGCTCTATTCAACTTACCGGTTGGGAAGGAGTTTGTACGGAACCCATACGGGAATTCTGGCTGCCCTGTTGCTGGGAACCTCTCAGATCAGCTTTCTTTACAATATGGATATTCATACCGATACCCTGATGCAATCCCTTGTGGCATTTGCCTTATGGCAACTGTATGATTTCATGGCAGCAGGAAGAAACCTCAATTTTATACTGGGTTTTTGTGGTATTGGACTGGCCATGTTGTCCAAAGGGCCCATGGGCGCTGTGGTCCCTGCATTTGCGGTGGTCGGTTACCTTGTTTTTACCCGGCAATATGCAAAGCTGGCTGATGTCCGCTGGTATCTGGGGATCCTCATTTCACTGGTTTGTATCATTCCCGCACTTGCCGGACTCTATACCCAATCCGGATATGAAGGGATCAGATTCTTCTTCTGGACAAACAATGCCGGAAGGCTTGCGGGGGAATACACTGCAGCCGACAGAAGTGTCCTGTTCTATCTGTACAACCTGTTTATCCTGTTTTTCCCCTGGGGGCTGTGGTTGTTTACTTCCCTTTATTTTGATTTCCGCGCCCTCTTTCAAAGAAAATTGCACTCACCCGACTGGTTTGTGTTCAGTGGTCTGTGGTTCTTTTTCCTGATTATTTCCTTTTCCAGGGGAAAGCTTCCCAATTATATTTATGTGCTGATGCCTCTGTTCTCGCTGGTCACAGCCAGGTATCTCGTTCCCGCTCTCTCGGGACATCAGCAAAACCTCTACAGGTTGTTCCTGAAAATGCAGACCATAATGGCTCTGCTGTCTTTGGTAATCCTCTCCGGACTTGTTTTCTGGCTTTTTCCGCTGACTCATGTCTGGCAGTGGGGATTATTTTCCGTCATGTTGGCTGTTGCTTTCTTTACCTTTTTTTATAAATCCCCACCGGTCGTTAAATTGCTTTTTCCTACCCTTTCTCTGGTTATTCTGTTCAACTTTTTCATCAATCAGCACGCCGCACCCAGCATCTTCAGTGACCAGGCTTCCGTAAAAGCCGCTGCGTTGTTTAACAAGAAATCCCTTCCCGGAGACCGTTTATACAATTACAATTACTATTCCCACGAACTCTATTTTTACAGCCGTTCGGGGGCCAGGAAAATCATGAACGACGTCACCCTTTTTGAGCTGATGAAAAAACCAGGGAACTGGGTACTGACCACGGAAGAGGTGGTTAACCGGATGCCGCAAGGAGAATTCCCGGTTCCGGAAAAGTTTCCCCTGACTCATGTCTGGATTAATAAGCTGAGTTTTAAATATCTGAATCCCACTACAAGGAACAGTAGTTATGATACCCTCTATTTGCTGAGATCCACAGCCGGTGACGGACTTTAATACCGGACCCGGCCATTGGCTGATGCTTGGTCCGGATGATTGCAGTTTTGAAAAAAAGCTCCTGCACCGGATGATGCAGGAGCTGAGTCGTGATTCGGAAATTATTCGGTCCCTTACCATTGAAAAATATACAGTGGCCGTAAATCAAGATCATTGCTTCCGGACCAGTTTGCCCGTGATGGGTTTTCCATCAATGACCAGCCGATAAAAGAGCAGACCCGATGTGAGACCAGCACTCTTATACTCGACACGGTACAATTCACCTGCATTGATGTGTTTATTGAACAGGATTTCACTTTTTGATCCCAGGGAATCAAAAAATTCAAGTCGCGCATGAGCTGCCACGGGTGATCTGAACTCAAAGTAGATCCTGTCAGTGAACGGATTCGGGTATGCCTTGTAGTCAGTGCCTGTCACTGCTGTCGTTTCAGGAATCTTGACCTTGGCCGATTTCAAAGAGGACTGATAAAATTCAACCAGCATCCTGCAATCGTCAAACCCTCTGTTGAAAGCATCAAGGGCCTTCGTGACCGATGACGGATCAATTCCGGTCTTCCCGCCCAGAACATCATTCGCTAGGGAGAGAAGCCCCGACAGGGTATTGCCGTATCCTTCCGCTGCCATAAAATCGATGACATGCTGCGGAATGGCAAATGTATCGGGTTCTGCTGTCAGATCGGCACTTTTTCCGCATTCGACCGATTTAACGGTAACCAGATTGTTGCCTGTGATCTGAAGACCACCTGCACTTTCATTCCAGCCCAGGTTAAAGTAGAAGGTAATGGCCTGGCTGAGCAGATTGTTATCGATCGATCCGTATGAGTTATTCTTTGTGGATAACGGCACATACTTCCATGTGGCAACGTTGCTGTAGGTGGCTACACCAGTCAGGGCAGCTGATTTGTTGCCTCCCGGCAGCATGTTGAAGATGTATTTGTTGGTGATATCACTCAGGTACAGCGTAAATGTTTTGGATCCTTTTCCAAATACAACCAGTTTTCCCGGCTCACCGTTGATCACGTTGTACATGATGTTGTAGGCGGTAACAGGGCCATTGGGAGAACATTTTGTTCCTCCTTTATTCCCGTAAAAGCCTTGGGTATAGAAACAGAAGCCTTGTGTCAGACAGGGAACCGACTCAACAATGACCTCGCAGGAAGTCTGGCAACCATGTTCATCTATAATGGTCACCTGGTGGATCCCTTCGGTCAGTGCTGATGCGATCGGGCCGGTTTCCCCGTTTGACCATACAATGGTATAGTTACCTGTTCCGCCGGAAGCGGTCACCTCTGCCGATCCGCTGGCAGGGATGTCACACTGTACGGGATTGAGAACTTCAGCCGAGCAGATCAGTTCTTGTGGCTGGGAGATCACCAGCGGGTCGGTCTGGGCAGAACAGGTAGCGCCCTGGTTCCCTGCCGCAAATGCTTTCACGACATAGCTGCCCGGAGCAAGGTGGGTGTATTTCAGATCACCTTCGGGACCGTCGGCTACCTTGATCCCGTCTTTCCAAAGCTGGTGTGAGGTTCCGTTGGTGGAGGTCACCTGGATGAATCCATCCGCTTCTCCGTAACAGGAGACATTGGTTGAGGCGGCTGTAACGGCAACCAGGTCGGGCTGGGGAACAACAATACCAGTAAGGCTTGCAGAGCATCCTGTAACCTGGTCGGTAACCGTCACACCGAACGTGCCTGCTGTCAAACCGGTAAGGTCTTCGCTGTTTGAACCATTATTCCAGGAAAAACTGTAAGGTCCTGTTCCCCCTGAAACGGAAAGGTCTATTGAACCGTCATCTTCCCCATAACAGGACACACCGACGGGCACTGCATTCAGAATGATCTGCTGAACTTCCACCGTGTAATCGCA